>JAEZLD010000069.1 GCA_023415335.1 Bacillota bacterium
GTTCATACGTTATATTACCACCTTATAAAACTGCATAGAATGCAAAAATATTAATATGTATAATATAACACAGAATTGCATTTTGAAAAACACTAATACCTTAAAAAGTACTTGAAAAATCGTGTAGATATAGTCGAAAAATGAAGAAATAAGAAATTTAATGTAAGATAGGAATATAAAAGCAAAATGAAAAATCAGCTTATCTTCAATAAGCTGATTTTAAAAATATAATTATGTTCTACATATTGTCTGCGGCATGTAGTGCTGCTATCTGTCCTGCACCTGTTGCTTTGGCAATCTGATAAGGCTTCCCAGTAACATCTCCTGCGGCATAAAGCCCCTTTATATTTGTTTCCATGTTAGAATCAACCTTAACATGAGGGCCATCTACCTCCAGGCCAGGAACAAGAGAGGTTAGGGGATAGCTGTCCTTCAGAACAAAGAAGCCGTCAGATTCTACCTCCCGGGAGTCCTTTAAAACCAGCTTTTCAGCCTTGGTTTTCCCAATGAACTTTAAAGGAGAGCCTTCAACTACCTCCACGTTATGGCTAAAGCTTCCGCTTATTTTGCCTACAGGTATAAAAAACACCTTGCTGCAGACACCTGAGAGGAATTCTGTTTCTGCTACAGACTCCTCATTGTAGCCTATGACAGCTACGGTCTTACCTCTGTAGAGTGGAGCATCGCAGGTAGCACAGTAGCTTACTCCCCTTCCAAGGAAGGTATCCTCACCCTCTAAGGTTTTCTTAAAGTCCACCCCTGTAGCTAATATTATCTTCCTTGCTTCAATCATTTCACCCTCAGCCTGTATGGTGAAGGAATCACCCATAGAGTATACTGCACTTACCTGTTTTGAGCTGTAATCTGCGTCAACTGAGGAGAGATGTTCATTAAGCCTTTCTATAAGCTCAGGGCCAGTTATCTGCTTAAAGCCGGGGTAGTTCCATATGCTGTGGGATACAGATATCTTGCGGCTGTCTTTTCCGAATATGATTACGCTTTTATTTCTTGATTTTGCGTTAATTGCTGCGGATATGCCTGCGGGCCCTTTCCCTATTACAGCTATATCATACATTACTTTGTTAAGGCTCCTCTTATTGCTGATTCAATCTGCTCTGCTGGACGGAAGCCTACCATCTGTCCTACAGGCTGGCCGCCTTTAAACAATATAAGTGTTGGTATGCTTTGTACTCCATAGGTATTGGCAGATACAGGGTTCTCATCTATGTCCAGTTTTAATACCTTAACCTGACCTTCCAGGTTTGCATCTACCTTTTCAACTACTGGCGCCAGCATTTTGCATGGGTTACACCAGGAAGCCCAAAAGTCAACCAAAACCGGTTTATCTGAATTCAATACTTCATTTTCAAAATTAGAATCATTTACATGACCTACCATTATTATTACCTCCTTATACCCCTTAGGGGTATTTATATTATTATAATATTATAGTGCTTTGAAATTGTCAATGGATGACTACTAAAATAATAGCACTTTTTAAAAGCATATGGAAGAGTATACTTAAATGCTTTAATCCCTTATAGGAGTTTAACCAATTTTATAATAATATATGACTTTTTTTATGGGAAGTACTGCATTTTATGTTATAATAACGTCATAAGAAGAAAAGGAGGTGAAAAAATGTATAATAAAAATATTAAAAGAATTGCTTCAGCGTTTCTGGTGTTGCTTTTTGTTTTTATGTCTCCTAACTTTAAGACCACAACTGCCGAGGCATTTACATCCTATAAGGTAAAGATAACAACAGAGGCTTTAAATATAAGAAGCTCAGCGTCCATAAGCAGTAGAATAGTGGGGACCTATTCAAAGGGGACCGTCGTGGATGTTATAGGGCAATCAGGGGACTGGCTAAAGACCGCTAAGGGCTATATTTCATCTGCATATACAGAAAGGTATTTTACGTCATACAAGGTTACCATAACTACAGCCATACTAAATGTAAGAAGCAGTGCCTCAAGTAGCGGAAAGATCGTGGGAACCTATACAAAAGGTAATGTTGTAGAGGTCACAGGACAGTCAGGAGACTGGCTAAAGACCGCTAAGGGCTATATCTATTCAGCCTATACACAGGTATATAATGGAGGAACAACTAATCCAGGTGACACATTCTCCTCCTATAAGGTAAGGATTACGGCAGATACCCTTAATATAAGGAGCACTGCCTCTACCAGCAGTAAAGTAGTGGGAACCTATACAAAAGGTACCATTGTAGATATTGTGGGGAAGACAGGAGACTGGCTTTTAACAAGCAAAGGCTATATATCCTCCTTCTACACAGAGAAGTATTCGGCATCCTATAAGGTAAAGATAACTACTGCTCTCCTTAATATAAGGGGTACTGCCTCAAGCAGTGGTAAAATAGTAGGGAGCTATACAAAAGGAACAATTGTAGAGATAATAGGACAGGCAGGAGAGTGGCTTCAGACTGCTAAGGGCTATATCTATTCTACATACACAGAAAAATATGTGGAAACCACTCCTGCACCAACAGCAGCACCTACGCCAACAGCAGTACCTACGCCAACAGCAGCACCAACACCGACAGCAGCACCTACGCCAACGGTGCCGCCAAACTTTGCCAGCTATAAGGCTACAATAACCACAGCTGTGCTTAACATAAGGAGTACGCCATCCACCAGCGGTCAGAAGGTGGGCACCTATTCCAAGGGAGCAGTTGTCACAATAATAGGTGAAGCAGGGGACTGGCTTCAGACAGATAAGGGCTATATATCATCCTTTTACGCTGAGAAGTGCTTTACGGCTTATAAGGTGAAGATAACTACTGCAATACTTAATGTGAGAGGGAGTGCCTCTACCAGTGGGAGAATTGTAGGCACCTACACAAAGGGGACGGTTGTAGAGGTTATCGGGGAACTTGGAGAATGGCTTCAGACAGATAAGGGATATATATACTCTACCTATGCAGAGAAGCTTGTGGATTCAACTCCAACAGTAACACCTAGTCCAACGGAGACTCCGGCAGTGCCTCCAAGCTTTGTCAGTTACAAAGTAATCATAACCACAGAGGTGCTTAACATAAGGAGCACCCCCTCTACCAGCAGTGAAAAGGTAGGAACCTATTCAAAAGGAACTGTTGTAGAGATAACAGGAGAGTCAGGGGAATGGCTTCAGACGGATAAGGGCTATATATCAGCCTTCTATACTAGAAAATACTTTAATTCCTATAAGGCTGTAATCACAGGAAGCGTGGTTAATATAAGAAGCACTCCTGGTGAAGCTGGCACTATTGTAGGAACCTATATGTTGGGAACAGTGGTAACGATTATAGGGGAGTCGGGGGACTGGCTTCAGACAGACAAGGGATATGTATATAAGGATTATGTCCAGAAAAATACTGCAAATACTAAATACATTAGCATTAAAAATGATTGTGCCCTTCTTACATCAATTGGTGGACAAGCAGATGAAAGGTATGTGGTAGCAGGAGAGAGGTTAGAGGTTCTGGGAGAGGAGTCAGGCTATTTCAAGGTTAAGGTTGGACGCATAGAAGGCTATATACCAAGCACTGTAGCCACAGTACTTCAAGACCAGCCTACAAATAAGCTTACTATGGCATGGAACTACATTTATGCAAGATCCTCAAACAAGGTCTATTACGATAGCAGCTCCGATTATATAAGAAGGAGCTGCGCGCAGGTGGGAATGGACATTATTGCGCCTACATGGTTTAACATGACAGGAACCTATACTGACCTATCATCAATAGCGGTTGAGGATATCGCTGACCGGACCTATGTAACAACAGCACACAGGAATGGCTATGAGGTCTGGGCAACCTTTACGGAAACCAATTCGAACAGGGCATACGCTATGTTCACTAACTCCAACGTAAGGGAAGCCACCATAAGCAAGGTTGTTAATCTTGCGCTTCAGTATAATGTGGACGGAATCAACGTTGACTTTGAGGCGCTGGGTATGAAGAACAGGGATTTGTTTACCCGGTTTGTAAAGGACTTAAGCCAGAGGCTCCACCAGTATAATATCACAGTATCTGTAGATGTGGTAAAGCCTTCCTCCTCAGATACATGGTCAAGGTGGTATGACAGGGCGGCATTGTCACAGTATGCAGATTATATTATGTACATGGCTTATGACGAGTACACAGCATCATCCACCTATCCCGGCCCAGTGGGCTCAAAGCCCTGGGTTGAAGGCGGAATAAAGGATATACTGGCCGAGGGTGTTCCGGCAGAAAAGCTGGTTATGTGCGTACCATTTTATATCAGGGATTACAAGCTGGATTCATCCGGAAAGGTTGTATCAAGCTCTGCAGTGAAGATGCAGACAGCCTTTGACAGGGTAAAAACATATGGTGGAAAAACCTATTATGATTCTAATGCCTGTCAGACAGTGGCAACCTACACTATGAGTGGGTCTGCTCATAAGGTGTGGGTAGAGGACACAAGCTCTATGGGATGGAGAATGGATTTGATTAATAAATACAACCTGGCAGGAGCAGGAGCATGGCAGCTTTACCTTGAAACTCCGGATATATGGGAAGTAATAAAGGACAAGCTAAAATAAAATATAAGACTTCATTTAAAGGGTACCTTAGTATTAGGTACCCTCTTTTCTGCCCAGATACATGACGGCTGCTTTAAGCTAATTTTTAGGTTGTGTTTATATAATGTTATTAAATACAAATAATAACTGACATAGCATGATCCAATCTTTGGAGGAAGAGCCTGATTGCTTGAGGATGTCTTGCTGTCGTCTTAATATCATATAAAGACGAAGGGAAGTGTAGTAGTTGAAAAAGGGTAATAAATTAAAGGGATTTGTAGCAATAATGCTGGCTTTAATCATAGTCTTTGGTTCATCCTGTAGTAAGGGGAGCGGAGTCCAGGTAAATACAATAGGAGATGCAGGGGATTCCTCCCAGAGTGCAATCATCAGCCAGATACCTGAGGTAACCTTTCCTGAAAGTCCTAAAGCAGGTACCGGCACTAATGCAGATGCTTCAATAACTCTTAATGGAAACAGCATAGCTGTAGAGGGCTCAGGAGCAAGGGTATCGGGGAGTACGGTTACAATAACAGCAGCGGGAACCTATAAAATAACAGGTACTCTAAATGACGGCCAGGTGATAGTGAATACATTGGATAAAGATAAGGTAAAGCTTATTCTCAATGGAGTTAAGATTACCTGCAGCGACAGCAGTCCTGTTTATGTCATAGGCTCCCCTAATAAGACAGTGATATACCTTCAGGAGGGCTCTGTAAACATATTGGAGGATGGCTCTGTATACGATAGCTCAAAGGCTGACCCATCCACAGATGCGCCTGCTGCTGCCATATTCAGCATGGATGACCTTAAGCTTGAGGGCAGCGGAGAGCTTTATGTTACTGGAAATTACAACAAGGGTATATTTACTAAGGATGACCTTGAAATAGAAGGAGGAAGTATATACGTTAAGGCTTCAGATGACGGTATAAGAGGCAAGGATTCCATAACCATGACGGGGGGAGCCGTATATATAGATGCAGGTGCAGATGGTCTAAGAACCAGCAACGAAACAGATAAGGGCAAGGGTAACATACAGGTGGATGGAGGAGCCCTTTATATAAAGGCAGAGCAGGATGCCGTACAATCTGTGGGGGATATAGGGATTTCGTCAGGTAAAATAGTAATATACTGCGGTGGAGGAAGTGATAATAGCTCCAGTAAGGCAAATACCAATACAGGCAAGGGCTGGGGAAGCTGGTCAGATAAAAAAAGGCCGGGACAGAATAATGCTACACCATCCCCTGCTGACGGGGAGGAAACGCCAAGTGCTAAGGGAATAAAGGCTTCAGGAGCCATAAGCATATCAGGAGGAAGCTTTACAATAGACTCCTCTGATGATGCAATACATTCTAGCAGTGATGTAAGCATTACAGGAGGCTCCTTGTATATATCCTCCGGGGATGACGGTATACATGGAGACAACAGCCTTGAAATCAGCGGAGGAGTCATCCAGATAGTTAAAAGCTATGAGGGGCTTGAGGCATTTAATATAACCATATCAGGAGGAACAAACAGGGTGACCTCCATAGATGACGGAATTAATGCAGCAGGAGGCTCCGATTCCTCATCCGTTAACGGCAGGCCGGGTCAGAACAGGTTTGCAAGCTCTGAGAATGGAATGATAACTATCACAGGGGGCTATACTGTTGTTAATGCCTCAGGGGATGGCATAGATTCTAATGGCAATATGGAGATGTCGGGGGGTACGGTTATTGTATATGGACCTACTGATAACAGAAATGGGGCTTTGGATTATAATGGAACCTTTAACCTTACCGGAGGATATCTGCTGGCAATAGGCAGCAGTGGTATGGCCCAGTCCCCTAAAGGGAATGGACAGTCCGTCATGGTCTTTACACTGAGCATGGATAAGGATACTCTTCTTCATATACAGGACAGCAGCGGAAAAGAGGTGCTTACTGTACAGTCACCTAAAAGCTATAGCTGTGTGGTATTCAGCAGTCCTTCACTTAAATCTGGTGAAGCGTACACGGTATATTATGGGGGAAGCTATTCTTCAGATGGTACCGACGGTATATACTCGGGAGGGAAGTATACTGAAGGAACAAAGCTAGGAGAGCTTAAGCTATAGAGACACTTATGGCCAGCTTTCATTAATTATTATGGGATGTTATAATATTATGTGAAAGTTAAACATGCTATATACTGCAGAAGGAGCTGATTGGATACGAAAGAGTTTGAATACGATGAGGGAATATATTTTGATGAAATAAAGGATTTTGACCTTAAGCATACCTTTGACTGCGGACAGTGCTTCCGCTGGAGAGAGGAGCCTGACGGAAGCTACATTGGGGTGGCTTATGGAAGGGCAGTAAGAATGGTACTCCATGGAAGCAGGCTTTATATTAAAAACGGAAAAAAGGCCGATAGTGAGTTTTGGAAGTGCTATCTTGACCTTGAAAGGGACTATGGCAGCATAAAAAACAGACTGTCTGAGGATAATATATTGAAAACAGCCATAGCCCATGGCGGCGGCATAAGAATACTGAACCAGGAGCCCTTTGAAACTACTATATCCTTTATAATATCTGCAAACAACAGGATACCAATGATTAAAAGAGCTGTTGAAAACATAGCGCAGAGGTTTGGAGAGCCTATAGAGCTTGAAGGAAGGACATATTATGCCTTCCCGAATCCTAAACAGCTTTCAGAAGCCACAGAGGAGGATTTGAAGGCCTGTGGCTGCGGCTTCAGGGCACCATATATTGTGTCCACAGCTGCCAAGGTAGCATCAGGAGAGGTATGTCTGGACAGTATTAAGAACCTATTAACTGATGATGCCCAGAAGGAGCTTATGTGCCTGTCGGGCATAGGTCCCAAGGTTGCAGACTGTATACTGCTCTTTTCAATGGAAAAGCATGATGCCTTCCCTGTAGATGTATGGGTAAAGAGGGTCATGCAGTATTTCTATCTGGCTCCGGATGTGAGCCTCAAAAAAATAAGGGACTTCGGAAGAAGCCAGTTCGGCAACCTTGCAGGCTTTGCACAGCAATACCTGTTTTATTACGCAAGAGATCTTAAGGGTAAGGAAGGCCTTGAAAAATAGAAAAGTGTAGGGGTGGAAAACATCTATTTAGGATGTCTTCCTGTGCCCATCCAGAGGATGAAGATAAGGTAAAAATGAAAAGAGAAAGTATAAATTAAAATATAGAGAAGCCTGACTCAGCAATAGTCAGGCTTCTTTAATATAAAGGAATACTATATGCCTGGACATGAAAAATTTCTGCATGTCCTTTTTTTATACCTATGATTATGCCATGAAATTAGGTCAATAATTTATATTGATATTAATTATACAACTATGCATTACATAAATGCTTATGGAGGTACATCATGAAAAAAGAACTGTTTAATAAAGTCTTAAGTCTTAATGACTCCATAGCTCCTCAGTATTTTAGCGTACAGGAGGAGGGAATATGCTATTTTGACAGGGTAAATATTGAGGAGGGAAGGTTCTGGCATGTAAGGGAAGGAAGACAGAGCATTGTACTTGAAACAGATGGCGGGCAGGGGGTGCTGGATGAGAAGGGAAATATGTATGTATTGAATGCGGGAGAAAAAACAACTCTTATACCTATAATAAATAATAAAAATGGGGAACCTATAGAACTGCCAGGGCTATTCTATGACTTTAAAATAAGCCATGGAGGCAGCTATGTATTTCTTGGGAATGATAATGGAAGCAACCTTATACATATTACTAATTCAAATGGTGTAACAATGGCAGAAATACATATCCCTGAGTTGGTGTTTGCCAGCTGCCTTGCTCTGGATAAGGAAAATATATATGTGGGTGGAATTGAGAAGGGGGGAGGATTGGTTATTGCCTGCCTGAATTATCTTGGTTCAATAAATAAATGCTGGTCCCTTGTCTGCAGTCCAAAGGAAAGGCTTGTGGGAAAACTACAGCTTTATGGGAATAAAATAATAGTACTTATAGGAGGGACATATGATACCATAGGAGTACTTGATATAGGAAGGGATGATTTTAAAGAAATATCCATGAAAAAGCTTAGTATTAAAAGCTGTGCAGATCTGCAGGTGTTTAATGACCAGTTATATTTGCTAAGCGGGAAAAGTATAATGTCTATGGATGTGGAAGAATTGGAGGAGCTGGCTGATGTGCCTGCATATGGTATGCACAAGAGGAACAGGGAGCATCTTAGCTACGAGTACCTGATGTATACCAGGTCCATGAGAAGCCAGGCAATTTCCTCAGTGCTGCCAGGTGTTATATTTTCATCCCTAATAACACTGATGCTGATGATTACAGGGCAGATAGCCTTTGCAGGTTATCTCCAGCAGGGTGAATTTCAGCTACTTATGGCAGTCGTAGGAGTGTACCTTATTGCTTCCTTAAAGAATATCACTGCTCTTGCAGATAAGGCATCAAGGGTTGACAGCCTTCTCAGTCTGTACAATGAAAGCGGTAGCCTTGCATCAAGATTTGCATTTCCTTGTCTTGCTTCCTTTACTATATTTGCATTTGTGTATCTGCTGGGCTATCCTGGAATAGGGAGTATGTATGGATGGATAGCAGGCGCTGTGGCTATGATAATGTTCTCGGCTATACAGATAAGGAGTCTCAGAAAGCTTAAGAGGGAGAAGGATGATGTAATAGTTGAGCTGTTAAGGGAGGATGACCTGGAAACGGAAATGTCCATTAGGGCAGTATTAAGAAGCATGAAAAGACAGGGCTGTGAAGAAATGCTTATTAAGATTGCTACAGAGGATAAGGCTATTATGCGCAGGATAAACAAATGGGCTTCCACACGTAAGGGTATAATCGGTGACCTGAAGCCTGCGCAAAAAGGAGAAGACACTATATCGGTAACGCTGGACTTTTCAAGAAGGGACATAAGATACTCCAGATTTTCTATTGCAATGGATTATATTTCATATTTAAAGAACAGTACTATAATAAGTGCCATGGATATACAGTGCTGTTCATCAACTGAAAAATTAAAAAAATGACTTAAAAATAGATAAATGAAGATAATTAGCGAATTACAAAGCTAAACGCTTAAAATCTGCTAAAATGAACATATTTAACACCTGTAGGGAAAATGATGTATTTGAAAATGTAGGCCACATTATTTATTATAATAATTGTAATTAGCACTCAACTTGAGTGAGTGCTAACAAAAAGTTAAAAATATATTCATTATATACGAGGAGGGTTTATTATGACACTCAAACCACTTGGAGACAGAGTAGTAATTAAAAAGGTAGAAGCTGAGGAGACAACCAAAAGCGGAATAGTGCTTCCTGGTGCAGCAAAGGAAAAGCCTCAGATGGCAGAAGTAGTTGCAGTAGGACCTGGAGGAATGGTTGACGGCAAGGAAGTTAAGATGGAGCTTAAGGTTGGCGACAAGGTAATCTTCTCTAAATATTCAGGAAATGAAGTTAAAATTGATGGAGAAGAGTATACAATATTAAAGCAGGATGACATCCTGGCTATAGTAGAATAATTTTATTGAAGGGAGAGACACGAAATGGCAAAGGAAATTAAATTCAGCGAAGACGCAAGACGCAGCATGCAGAAGGGCGTAGATAAGCTTGCAGATACTGTTAAAATAACACTTGGACCTAAGGGCAGGAACGTTGTTCTTGATAAGAAATTCGGATCACCTCTCATTACTAACGATGGTGTGTCCATAGCAAGGGAAATAGAGCTTGAGGATCCATATGAGAACATGGGAGCACAGCTTGTTAAGGAGGTTGCTACAAAGACTAACGATGTAGCAGGAGATGGTACTACTACCGCAACACTTCTTGCACAGGCTATAATCAGGGAAGGACTTAAGAACGTTACAGCCGGAGCAAATCCAATGCTTATCAGGACCGGAATAAGGAAGGCTGTTGAGATAGCAGTTTCCGAAATAAAGAAGGTTTCAAGACCGGTTGAGGGCAAGAATGACATAGCAAGGGTTGCATCCATTTCAGCAGCAGATGATGAAATAGGAACTCTTATAGCAGATGCAATGGAGAAGGTTGGCAACGAGGGTGTTATCACTGTTGAGGAATCCAAATCCATGGGAACAGAGCTGGACGTTGTTGAAGGAATGCAGTTCGACAGAGGATATGTAAGCTCCTACATGGTAACAGATACCGATAAGATGGAAGCAGTACTCGATGACCCATATATACTTATTACGGATAAAAAGATATCAAACATACAGGAAATACTTCCAGTGCTTGAGCAGATAGTACAGCAGGGCAAGAAACTCCTTATAATCGCTGAGGATATCGAAGGAGAGGCTCTTGCAACACTGGTTGTTAATAAGCTGAGAGGAACCTTCACCTGCGTTGCTGTTAAGGCACCTGGCTTTGGCGACAGAAGGAAGGAAATGCTCCAGGACATAGCAATACTTACTGGTGGTCAGGTTATCTCCGAAGAGGTTGGAAGAGACCTTAAGGAAGCCACTTTAGATATGCTGGGCCATGCTGAGAGGATAAAGGTTACAAAGGAAAACACTACTATAGTTAATGGCAAGGGCGACAAGGAAGAAATCCATGCAAGGGTTGCACAGATAAGAACACAGATAGAGGAAACTGCTTCAGACTTTGACAGGGAGAAGCTTCAGGAAAGACTTGCTAAGCTTGCTGGCGGAGTTGCAGTTGTTAAGGTTGGAGCAGCTACTGAAACTGAGCTTAAGGAAAGAAAGCTTAGAATAGAGGACGCTCTTGCAGCAACAAGGGCAGCTGTTGAGGAAGGTATAGTACCTGGAGGCGGAACTGCTTATATTAATGCAGTACCGGCAGTTTCAGAGCTTTCACTTGAGGGAGACGCACAGATAGGTGTTAACATAGTTAAGAGGGCACTTGAGGAGCCAGTAAGGCAGATTGCACAGAATGCAGGCTTTGATGGAGCTGTTATAATCGAGAAGATAAAGAACAGCGCTGTAGGAGTAGGCTTCGATGCTCTGAAGGAAGAGTATGTTGACATGATTAAGGTTGGAATAGTTGACCCAACTAAGGTTACAAGGTCAGCACTCCAGAATGCAGCATCAGTTGCAGCTACATTCCTTACAACTGAAGCTGTTGTAGCAGACATCCCAGAGAAGAACCCAGCACCAATGGGTGGCGGAGCTCCTGGTGGAATGCCTGATATGTATTAAAATAA
>JAEZLD010000072.1 GCA_023415335.1 Bacillota bacterium
ATTTTCATAAATAGAGGGTGAGTTTAGTTGGAAACCTATGCACTGGTAATATGGGTATTATCAGGAGTAATCACCATAATTACTGTTCTTGGGATGATCTGGAGGACATTCAGATGGTTTGATAAGCTTCAGGACAGAGAAATGAAAAATGCTGAGGATATAAAGCTGCTTAGGAAGGAGCTTATTGCATCAAGGGAGGAGACCGAGCAGAAAAGGGCAGAGGATAAAGAGTAGTTTCATGATGAAATAAAAGCTGTAAAGGATGAAGCAATAATAATGGTAGAAGGGGTAGGCGCCTGTCTGGATGGTCTCCGTCAACTGGGAGCAAATCATTCCGTTACGGATGCAAAGGAAAAGCTTGATGATTATATTAACATTGCAGCACACAGATAAATAACAAAGGATTGATTAAAAAAAGAAGATTATAGGGAAGGATATTTTCTTGTTATCTTTGCAGCTTAAGTAAAGAGAAGGATATAATGACCAGAGCAGGGAGCTTAGATGGAACGTCTGTTTGAAAAGCAGGCTTTCCATCTGCTATTGTAAATGTAAAATGTTACTTATATAATAATACTATGGCTTTTTCAATATACATAAGTAATGTTTACTGAGGAATGTATAAGAGTAAAAAAGGATAAGGATGATCTCTATGGATTTGGTTATTACATTTTTTTTGTTCATTTTTTTTATGCTTGGCAGCCTTGCATTAGAAATATCTATGATATTTCCACTTATTGCGGGAATAGCTATTTTTATGGTTCTTGGTGTAAGACGCGGCTTTCCTTTAAAGAAGCTGCTTGTATTTATAAAGGATGGGGCATTTGAGTCTCTTGTAGTTGTAAAAATACTTCTTCTAATAGGATGCCTTACAGCTTTATGGAGGGCAACTGGCACTATAGGATATTTTGTATACTATGGAATTAAAACTATTCCTTCTGGCATGTTTATACTGGCTGCCTTCCTGCTGTGTGCCATTATGTCCTATGCACTCGGAACAAGCTTCGGTGTTTCGGGGACGGTTGGAGTAATACTTATGACCATGGCACGTGCAGGAGGAGTAAATACTGTTATTGCGGCAGGTGCTGTGATGTCAGGAGTGTATTTTGGGGACCGCGCTGCTCCTGCCTCATCATGTGCAAGCCTTGTTGCAAATGTTACCAAAACAAAGCTTAATGATAATATTAAGCTTATGCTTAAAAGCTCGGTGCTGCCAATGCTCATATGTGTTGCTGCATATTGGGCACTATCTATTCCCAATGGACTTGATGATGTAGACAGCCCTGTGCTTTCCTTAATAGGTATGCAATATAAACTATCTTTGTGGTGTGTGGTACCGGTGGTACTGCTAATACTGCTGGTGTTTCTTGGAATGAATATTCGAAATGCGCTTCTAATAAATATTACCTTCTCTACAATTTTAGCCATGTTTCTTCAGAAAATGAGCCTTCCAGCTATATTGCTGGGGATGGTAATGGGGTATAAGCCTACAATCCCGGAACTGTCGGATATACTTTCGGGTGGGGGACTGCGTTCTCTTATACAGGTCATAAGCATAGTGTTTGCCTCCTGTGCATTAGCTGGCATATTCAGGGGAACAGGACTGCTTGAGAATTTAGAGGACAAGCTACTGCAGCTAAGCAGCAGGATAGGAAGGTTTCCATCTATGACTATAACGGCTATATTCACAGCTGCTGTATTCTGCAACCAAACAATAGGGGTTATTATGAGCAGGCAGTTTATGTCAAAGTGCTATGGTGATACAGATGAAGAAAGGATAGAGCTTATGATGGATATTGAAAGCTCAATAGTTGTCATAGCAGGCCTGGTTCCCTGGTCCATTGCCTGCTCGGTTCCCTTGGCTATGATGGGGGCAGATTTCCGGTCAGTACTGTTTTCTATATATTTATATACAGTGCCCATATGCTGGTTCATTCAAAAGAAGCTGATAAATAAAAAACGGAAGGCTGGTTCGGCGCGGTTGCATAAAGAAGTATTTTGAAGAAACTCAAACCGAGCCGAAAATGGAGACGCCTTACGGGCTGATGAAGTCATTTCACTAATGATGAAATGAAGACGCTTCCTTACGGTGGCTATAAGACTGTAAGAGTGCATCTTCGCTTCATTAGGCGCTTTGTGCTGTCTTCATTAACGAGCTGTAACGAGTGTCTTCATTAGGGCGTAAGCCCGACTTCATGATGAAATGGAATTTACAGTACAAGTTCGATGCTTGCTGCAGTGTAAGATAAAGAACCGACTGAAAAGGATATCTCTTTTTCAGTCGGTTCTTTTATTAGATTTTAAAACTTCCTTATCATTAAGCCTTCCGTTTCTTTTACATTTTTTTATATATTGGGAAATAATACTCTTGTGTTTCGTTAGTAATGGCTTTAAACTCAAAGCCCTGCTGCTGGTAATATTTTATTATCCAAGGAAGTGCAGCGAGGGTATTTTTGTTAACATAGTCACAGTGCATAAGGAGTATTATTGGGTAGCAGGTGATAGTTGTTTTTGTTGCTTCTTTATAGAGCCTTTCTGAAGGAAGCCTGTAGTCTATGCCATCTGAGGTATATGCATTCCAGTCAAATACCTTGTAGTCAAGACTATGGAGCTGTATCAGAAAATCATCATCCAGCCTTTTCCTGCTTCCACCAGGAAACCTTATTATGTTTGGACGTGTACCAGTAAGGTTGTATACTTCATCCTGACATTTCTGCATTTCCATAAGAAAGGCATTCCTGTTTGAGTATATAGCTTTATAGTTATGTGTATAGGTGTGAAGTCCAATTCCATGGCCTTCATCATATAATCTTTTTACTACTTCTGCATTACTTTGTATTTGGTTTCCTACAAGAAAAAAGGTACCTTTGATATTATATTTATCAAGTATATCAAGAAATTTTCCTGTAAGAGGGCTGGGACCATCATCAAAGGTGAGGTATATAACCTTAGGCTTAGTGGTGTTTTCCGTAGGATCAAGGAAAGCCAGACAGTCATTCATAGTAAAAAAACTAAGTATAAAAGCTAGGCATAAGCATTTCATGGATATATATTTGGTTTTCATTTTATCACCCTCCTGCATACAATATTAGTTTATCTTACATGCATATATAAATAAGTGGGAATGTATGGGTGTTTCTAATAAAAAAAGAATTAGTGAATAAAAATATTCAAAATGGAAATAATATTAGAAGGATACGTATATATTGTTAAATTTTTTATTACTTGAAGGAAAATAATGTAAGACATAGAATATATTTATTATTGATATTTAGGGGGGAGAGTATGGTTATAAGATTTAAAGAGAGGAATGGGACCCTCATAGTGTATATGTCAGGAGAACTTGATCACCATTCTGCGGAGGAATCTCGGATACGTATTGACAACAAAATAGACGAGCTGGGTGTTCATAATATATTGTTTGATTTTGGTGGAGTAAATTTTATGGACAGCTCCGGCATAGGTGTGGTAATAGGAAGGTATAAAAAGGTTGTAGATTTTGGGGGGAAGGCTGGTATAACCAACATGAGTCCCGTCATAAAAAAGATATTTGAAATAGGCGGGCTGTTTAAGCTAGTCAAGGAATACAAATCATTAGAAGAGGCGCTGGAAAGCCTATAGGGGGTGTGGAGATGTTTCAGAATGAAATGATGATTGAGTTTCCAAGCAAGTCGCAAAATGAGGCCTTCGGAAGGATAGTGGTGGCCGCATTTGCTTCCCAGCTGGACCCTACAATAGAGGAACTATCAGATGTGAAAACTGCCATATCTGAGGCAGTTACCAATGCTATCATACATGGCTATGAAAACTCCCAGGGAGTTATAAGAATAAAAGGATATATAGATGACAGGGTTCTAAAAGTGGAGGTTGAAGACTGGGGTAGGGGAATTAAGGATATTGAGCAGGCAAGGCAGCCTCTCTATACCTCTAAGCCTGAGCTGGAAAGGTCAGGGATGGGTTTTACTGTTATGGAGACCTTTATGGACAGCCTTGAAATACAATCTGAGCTAGGGAAGGGAACAAGGGTTATCATGACAAAAGAATTCAGGTCATTATAACCATGGGTGTATATGGATGATTACTAATATAGCATCGGGAGGATTTATACATACCCAAGAGGAAACCATGGAGCTCATTGAAAGAAGTCATACCGGGGATAAGGATGCTCAGGATGAGCTTGTTAAGTCCAATGTAGGACTGGTATCCACAGTGGTTAAAAGGTTCCTCAGCAGGGGCTATGAGTACGAGGACCTGTTCCAGATAGGATGCATAGGTCTTATAAAGGCAATTAAAAATTTTGATACAAGCTTTAATGTGAGGTTCTCTACCTATGCAGTTCCAATGATAATGGGTGAAATCAAAAGGTTCATTAGAGATGATGGACCCATCAAGGTTAGCAGAAACCTGAAAGAAACTGGCAGAAGGGTTAGGCAGACAAAAGAACTGCTTACCAAGAAGTATGGAAGAGATGTAACCGTTGAGGAAGTGGCCAGGGAACTTTGTATAACCTGTGAAGATGTGGTTATGAGCATGGAAAGCCTGGCAACTCCCGAATACCTTTATGATACCATACGCCAGGATGATGGCTCTCCTGTAATGCTTATAGATAAGATTGGCGAGGATAAGGATTATGGCAGCGAGGTTATTGACAAGGTAACGCTTAAGGAGCTTATAAAGGAGCTGGACTCTAAATCTCGTCAGGTTATAATGCTTAGATACTTTAAGGATATGACTCAGCAGCAGATAGCACAGATGCTGGGCATATCACAGGTACAGGTTTCACGGATAGAAAAAAAGGTGCTTGAATATTTGAAGAAGGCCATGGGCTAGCAGCCCATGGCCTTTTGTATTAAATAAAATAAAAGAGACAAAATATTATATTATGGAGGTGGTGTTACGTTTTATAAGAAAAAGAAACAGGACTTGGGCTTTGAAAATATAAACGATGGAATAAGCCATAGATATGATTACGAGAAAATAAAGGTGGACCTAAATTCTACATTGGTAGGGAAAAACAATAACATAAAGGATAGCAGGTGAGTATATGGAGAAAAACAAAGAGCTGGAGATAACAGAGAAGTATAAGGACATGGTAGATAAAAACAACCCTCCATCATCTCTTTTTAAGGATGTAATAAAAGCATTTATTGTAGGAGGGCTTATATGTGATGTTGGTCAGCTTGTTATGAACCTTTTTCTGATGTCTGGAATATCAAAGGAAAATGTGGGATTTTATGTGGCATCGGTAATGGTATTCCTGGGGGCACTTTTTACGGGACTTGGACTTTATGATGAGTTGGGAAGGTTTGCAGGGGCAGGTTCCATTGTACCGATAACAGGTTTTTCTAATTCTATTGTGGCACCGGCTATGGAATTTAAAAAGGAAGGATATGTTTTTGGAGTTGGGGCCAAAATGTTTGTGCTAGCAGGCCCAGTATTGGTATATGGCATATCCTCCTCAATTGTTGCAGGACTAATATATTATGTTATTAAATATGTTATAAAATGAGGTGACGGAATGGCAAAGAAAAAGCTTGGACTTCAGACTATAAAGTTTCAGACACCTCCCTGCATTATGTCCACTGCCGCTATAGTGGGACCAAAGGAGGGAGAAGGACCTCTCAAAGACTATTTTGATGTATGCCTCACAGATGACCTCTTCGGTGAGGATAGCTGGGAAAAGGCAGAGAGCAAAATGGTTAGGGAGGTTATAAAGCTTACACTTGATAAGGGAAGTATTACTGAGGATAAAGTTGAATACCTTTTTGCTGGTGATCTGCTGAATCAAATAATTTCCTCCAGTTTTGCTGCAAGGGCATTTAATATACCATTTTTTGGACTTTATGGTGCCTGTTCAACAATGACAGAGTCTCTGAGCCTGGCTGCCATGGCAGTTGATGGTGGGTATGCAGACCATGTGGTGGCCGCCACCTCTAGTCATTTCAGCTCTGCAGAAAGGCAGTTTAGATTCCCTCTTGAGCATGGAAATCAGAGGCCTCCTACCTCCCAGTGGACAGTAACTGGCACTGGAGCGGCACTTTTATCAAGCTCTGGCTCTGGTGCCTATATAACCTATGCTACCACAGGAAGGGTCATGGACTTTAACATAAAGGATGGCAACAATATGGGTGCTGCTATGGCTCCTGCTGCAGCTGATACTATACTGAGGCATTTTAAGGACACAGGACTTACTACAGATGACTATGATTTGATTATAACCGGTGATCTGGGCAAAATAGGCAGAGAGCTTGCTAATGAGATAATGCTTGAAAACGGGTTGGACATTGAAAAGAAATTTACGGATTGCGGCATAGAAATATTTGACACCAAACAGCAGGATGTACACTCGGGAGGAAGCGGCTGTGGCTGCTCAGCATCCGTATTCTGCGGTTACCTTTATAGAAAAATACTTGAAAAAAAGTTCGGAAGAATACTTTTGGTTTCAACAGGGGCTCTTATGAGTCCTACCAGCAGCTATCAGGGTGAATCCATACCAGGAATTGCCCATGCAGTGACTATAGAAGGAGGCAGATAGCATGGATTACATTAGAGCTTTTCTTGTGGGGGGATTAATTTGTGCTATAGGACAGGTGCTTATGGATAAGACTAAGATGACCCCTGCAAGAATATTAGTTTCCTTTGTGACTGCAGGAGTTATATTGGGAGCATTGGGATTATATAAACCTATTGTGGATTTTGCCAAAGCGGGAGCTACTGTGCCTTTGTTGGGGTTTGGATACTCTCTTGCAAAGGGTGCCTTTGAGGGTGTTGACAAATATGGCATAATAGGAGCCTTTATAGGAGGAATCAGCGCAACCTCAGCAGGTATATCTGCAGCAGTTTTCTTTGGATACCTTGCAGCGGTTCTGTTTAATCCTAAAACAAAGAACTGAGGCGATATGCATGAAAAGGAATGTAATACTTGTAACTGATGGAGACAAGGTGGCGAAGAAAGCTATAGAAGCAGCAGCCACCAATATTGGAGGGCGGTGTATATCAAGGTCTGCAGGAAATCCTACATTGCTTTCTGGGAAGGATATTGTAGAGTATATAAAGCAAGCTAAGCATGACCCTGTGGTGGTTATGGTAGATGATATGGGCAACAGTCATACAGGTTCAGGAGAGGAAGCGATGGACTATATAATCAACAGTGATGATGTAAACATACTTGGAGTAGTGGCTGTGGCCTCCAACACAATGGGTGTAGAGGGAATAAAGGCAGACTGCTCTATAGACAGGGAGTGCAGGGTTACAAATAATCCGGTAAATAAGGACGGCATAGCTCAGAAAAGAGGCAGGGTGATTCTAGGAGATACAGTAGATATATTGAACGAGGAGAGGGTTCCAATAATAATAGGCATAGGGGATCCAGGAAAGATGGAAGGCTTCGACGATGCTGAAATTGGAGCACCGGTTATAACAAAGGCCCTTCAGGAGATTCTCAAACGTAGTAAATCTAAAGGAATGTAAAAGGAGAGTGCAGCTTTGCACTCTCCCTCTTATTGTTGACAAAACCCCTTTTAATGTGGCTTAGAAGGCTTTGGTTTATCTGTAGGTGTAGTTGTAGGTGTAGGTGTAGTTGTAGGTGTAGTTGTAGGTGTTGGCTTATTATCACCCTCCCCAGGCGTTGGAACAGGTGTAGGTGTAGGTGTAGTTGTAGGTGTAGGTGTGGGTGCATGTGTATGGGCTGTGCAGTATGTGGTTGGAAGCACATACTTATCATCTACCAGGGTTTTTCTTGCCTTAGTGGTTCGTGTGATGAAAACCCTGCTTGTAAGAAGGTCCTTTGGACAGAATTCTGTGGCAAGCAGTCCTGTTGAAGCATCAATGTTTGCAGCTACATGTACGCTGCATATCTGTACAGGCTCAGTTCCCTTTATGAATAGTTCTGTTGTAACTCTGGAGCCCCTAGGGTCATGGCTACATAACTCTGATGGAGAAGCGCCTGAATCCAAGCATACCTGAGCAGTTACTATTCCTGAAGGCTTGGTAAAGTCTTTGACTGGGAGACCATCATGAGCTGGTTTCATTATGGCCTTCCACAGCTTACCCGTTACTGCTCCACC
>JAEZLD010000105.1 GCA_023415335.1 Bacillota bacterium
AATAATTGAAAGATACAATAAGGGTCTGGAAGATGAAAATGTACAGGTATTGGACCATTTTGGAGAAGACCACACCTCCAGTGGTCATCTTTATATGGTAAGGCTCACAGGCAAGGATAGAAAGTATACTAATCATATAATAAAGAGAATGGCTGAGGAAGGAATTGTAACCAATGTACACTATAAGCCGCTGCCTCTGCATACAGCATACAAAAATCTGGGATTTGATATAAAGAATTATCCTAATGCTTATAATTTATACTCTAATGAAATTACACTGCCCCTGCATACGTGCTTAACTGATGAAGAAGTTGACTTCGTAATAGAAACCTTTAGAAAGGTTATGCACGAATGAGGTTATAAAGGAAGGGATTAGAAAAGCGTATGGAATTAAAGCAATGGGATGAATTGCCTGATTTTATGAAAAATGAATATGTTTTGAAATACTATAATATATTAAAGAACCGCAGGTTAAGCCTATTTGCAAAACGTGGTTTTGATGTGGTAGTTTCCATTATTATGCTTATTATCCTCTCACCTATAATGCTTATTATTGCCATAATGATTAAGTCTGAGTCAAAGGGACCTATAATGTTCAGACAGGTGAGAATTACCCAATATGGCAGGGAATTTAAGATATATAAGTTTAGAACAATGGTTAACAATGCTGATAAAATGGGTTCTCAGGTAACCCTCCAGAATGATTCGAGAGTTACCAGGATGGGAAGACTTCTAAGAAAGGGCAGACTAGATGAGATTCCACAGCTGCTTAACATACTTATAGGAGACATGTCGTTTGTAGGAACCAGACCAGAGGTAGTAAAATATGTTGAACAATATACTCCAGAGATGCTGTCAACCCTACTGCTTCCAGCAGGTGTAACCTCAGAGGCAAGCATTGAGTATAAGGATGAGGACCGGTTGCTTTTATCAGCTGAATGTGTTGATCAGGCGTATGTAAACCAGGTGCTTCCTGAAAAAATGAGATATAACCTGAGGTACTTAAAGGAATTTGGATTTTTTAAGGATATAAAAATAATGCTAATGACAGTAGCTGCTGTATTAAAGTAAACAAGGAGAAAGGCATGAATGTATCGTTATGTGTAATAGCCTATAATGAGGAAAGGGCTTTAGATAAGCTTTTTGAAGACATAAGGAACCAGGATTATCCCCATGACAAGATGGAAATAATTCTGGTTAATAGTATGTCTACAGACAATACTCTGGAGAAAATGCTTTCATTTTCTAAGGAGGATAATGGGTTCATAAGAGTGGTAGTTGTTGACAATCCTAAGATGAATCAGGCCTCAGGCTGGAATACTGCAATAATATCCTCTAGCGAGGATATATTTATAAAGGTAGATGCTCATGGATCCATTCCTAAGGATTTTGTATCTAATAATGTAAACTGCCTAGAATCTGGAGAAAATATTTGTGGAGGGCCGCGGCCCACAATTTCAGAAGATAGAAACTGCTGGCGGGATACCCTTCAGCTTGCAGAGGCTTCTATGTTTGGAAGCAGCATAGCTCCCTATAGAAGAGGTGGAGGTAGAAGCTATGTTAAATCTGTGTTTAATGGAGCTTATAGGAAGGAAGTATTTGCCAGGTCTGGAGGCTTTAATGAAAAACTCGGCAGAACAGAAGACAACGAAATACATTACAGAATAAGAAAAGCCGGATATAAGCTGTGCTATGATCCTTCAATTATCTCTTATCAGCATACAAGGAGCACCCTTAGGAGGATGCTGAAGCAGAAATATGGAAATGGATACTGGATAGGATTAACACTAGGGGTATGCCCAGGTTGTTTATCTATTTATCATTTTGTTCCTTTTGTATTTGTATTTGCTATAGTATTAACGTGTATACTTGCCGCCCTTGGTGTAAGTAAATTTGCTATAGTAATGTGGTGCCTTTATGGACTTCTGGCAGCAGTAATGTCTGCTACCTCTATTATGAAACAAGATAAAAACTGGACAAACTTTTTCCTGCCTTTTATCTTCCTGCTGCTTCATTTAAGCTATGGAATAGGCACTACAATAGGCCTTATTAAAATGCCATTTATAAGAAACTCATTAAGAGACTATAAAGAGGCTAATGAGGTTAAAAGAATGGTAAATAAAAAAATTAACAACCAAAGAGGAGCATATATAAATGGCTGATTATACACAGGAAGAACTAAAGGGATTGCAACAGAAGAGTCTCGAAATGGCTAATTATTTTGTGGATTTCTGTCAAAAAAATAATTTGCTATGCTATTTCTGTGGGGGTGGCTGCATAGGAGCCATTCGGCACAAGGGGTTCATTCCCTGGGATGATGACCTTGATTTTTTCATGCCCAGGGAAGATTATGAGAGATTGGAAATTCTTTGGGAAAAGGAAAACCAGGGAAGATATAAGCTGCAGAAGTCTAACAGCGAATATATAGACCATAATTCATTTATAACCATAAGAGATGCGGAAACTACCTGTATTAAGCCTTATCAAAAGGAGCTTGATATTGTACACGGTATTGCATTGGATATACTGCCGTTAGATGGATATCCATCATCATATGTAAGCAGAAGGCTTCAATGCATGTGGGCACTTATTTATTCACTCTATTGTACTCAGCTTATACCAGAAAAGCATGGAAAGCTGATGGAGCTGGGCTCAAAGCTGCTTTTAGGAATTGTCCCATCTAAGAAGCTTAGATATAAGATATGGAAGTTTGCTGAAAGAAAGATGAGCTTATATAAGATAAGCCAGTGTGACAGCATTACAGAGCTATGCTCCGGACCAGGATACATGAGGAACAGATACCCTAAGAGTGCATTTGCATCTGCCATTTATAAGGAATTTGAGGGCCATATGATGCCCATTCCTATTGGATACGATCAGTACCTGAAAATTGCTTTTGGAGATTATATGGTGATGCCCCCTAAGGAAAAAAGGGTAGCCCACCATGATGCGCTTTGCTTGGATTTTGAAAACAGCTATAAGAAATACAAAGGTATATATTATTGCGTGGAGGAAAGAAAATGATATTTGGAGCTATTCTTGCAGGAGGCGTTGGCTCAAGAATGAACGTTGCAGATATGCCAAAGCAATTTCTGCAGCTAGGTAACAAGCCAATTATAATACACACCCTTGAAAAGTTTATATTATGTCCTGAAATAGATAAAATATATATTGGGGTTCACCCTAATTGGCTTATGCACATGGAAGACCTAGTAAAAAAATATATAAGGGTTAGAAAAGAGGATGTATTTATCGTCACAGGAGGAAAGGACAGGAATTCAACAATAATGAACATTGTTGATTCGATTGAAGAGAAATTTGGTGAAGCTGAGGATAATTATATAATAACCCATGATTCTGTCAGACCATTTGTTACCTCAAGAATTATCAATGATAATATTAAAGCGGTTCAAAGGTATAATGCATGTGATACAGTAGTTAGTGCAATTGATACGATTGTAATGTCTGAGGATGGAAAGGTGATTTCACAGATTCCGGACAGAAGAAAAATGTATCAGGGGCAGACTCCACAGAGCTTTCAGATAAAGCTGCTGAAGAAGCTGTATAATGACTTAAAAGAGGATGAAAAGAACATACTAACAGATGCATGTAAAATATGTGTGGTCAGGGACATACCAGTCCATCTTATTGAAGGAGAAACATCAAATCTGAAGATTACAACTGTTGGAGATTACAAAATTGCCCAGGCAATGGTTGGAGGAATAGGAATTGATTAACTATGTATACCAGCTGGTAAGCCCGAAGGTATTTTCTGTGAAGTATGATGATGTGGTTTTCTCAGAAAAGGCAATTATAAGGCCCAGATTTATGTCCATATGCCATGCAGACCAAAGGTATTATCGTGGAGAAAGAGATAGGTATGTTCTTAAGGAAAAGCTGCCCATGGCACTTATACATGAGTGCTGTGGAGAGGTAGTGTATGATCCCTCAGGATTATTCATTCCAGGAGAAATGGTAACAATGGTACCGAATACACCCGTGTCCAGCAGTGATATTATATATGAGAATTACCGTAAGGACGCATATTTCCTATCCAGTGGTCATGACGGATTCTTAAGGGAATATGTAGATATAGATACATCAAGATTGGTGAAGCTTAAGGAGATACCTCCCCATATAGGAGCCATTACAGAGTTCGTTTCAGTGGGAGTCCACTCTACTAATAGATTCGATGCCATAGCCCACAGAGCAAGAAACAGGATAGGGGTATGGGGTGATGGAAGTCTTGGATTTGTAGTAAGCTGTATTATTAAATCAAGATTTCCGGACTCCAGTGTTTCAGTGATAGGAAGAGACCCCAGGAAGTTATCCTATTTTACATTTGTGGATGAGACCTATATGGCGGACAGTTTGCCAGAGGATTTTGAAATAGACCATGCATTTGAATGCTGTGGAGGAGAAGGCAGCTATTATGCCATTAATGATATAATACGCTATATAAATCCACAGGGAACGGTTATGCTTATGGGTGTAAGTGAGAATAAGGTGGCTATAGATACCAGGGATACCCTGGAGAAGGGACTTACAATGGTAGGAAGCAGCCGCTCTGGTGTAGAGGATTTTAAAATTGCTGCAGAGCTTATGAAAAATAAAGAGTTCCAAAACAGGTTGAACCTGATTATATATAGGGACGAGCCTGTTTCCTCGGTTGAGGATATACACAGGGTATTCAGGAACGACATGACCACTCCATTTAAAACCGTATTCGAATGGCAGCTATAATACTGGAAACATTGTTATAAGCAGCTAAAGCAGGAGGGAAATATGCCAAGGATAAGTATAATTGTACCTGTATATAGGGTTGAAAGGTACCTGAATAAGTGCATAGAGTCCATTCTTAACCAGACCTTAACAGACTTTGAATTAATACTGGTGGATGATGGCTCTCCAGATAAATGCCCTGAGTTTTGTGACCGATATGCCAATCGCGATAGCAGAATCAAGGTGATACACAAGCCTAATGGGGGGCTAAGCGATGCCAGAAATACCGGCATAAGGGAAGCAAGGGGCGAGTACATTGGCTTTGTTGACGGGGATGACTATATCATGCCGGAAATGTACCAGAGGCTGTATGAGCTTATTACAGTTAACAAGGCAGATATGGCATCCTGTGGTGTTTATAATTGCTATGGGGATAAGAGAATACCCCAGACAACAACGGAAAGGCAGATTGTATGTAATGGAAAAGAAGCCTTCAGATATATGCTTGAGGGAAATGGTATCGTTAACATTTGGGTATGCTGCAAGCTCTATAAAAAAAGCTTGTTAACTCAGGTTGCCTTTCAGTATGGAAAACGTTTTGAGGATGTGTTTTTTATGGTGGACAGTATTCCTTATATAAAAAAGGCTGTTGCAACCACTAAACCATTATATTGCTATATACACAGGGGAGACAGCATAACAGGGGAATGCTTCAAGCCGGGGGATATTAATATTATCGAAGCCTATAAGGGATGTATGGATTTTATTAATAGCAATTATCCTGATTTGAAGCCTCAGGGAGAGTTCAGGTATTATTGGTCTCACTTTTATACATTGGACAAAATGCTTTCATGTGATAAATACAAGGATATACCACAGTATAGAGAAATAATATCATGCCTGAAGCGAAGCTCCTGGGTAATCATTAGAAATAAATATTTTACTAGGTCCAGAAAAATAGCTGCATTTTGTCTCCTGATAAATACATCCTTATATAAAATACTTTGCAAGGTAAGCAGCAGATGAAAGTATACCTGTTTCAATAAAATAGGGCTTCTTGTCATGAGCCTTATTTATGTAAGAAATACACAAGTAAATAGAAGCTGTATAAGCTATAATATCTTTATAGTTATTTTTTAAAAAAGACCTGCTAAATTTAGCAGGTCTTTTTTAGATGCGCCTAAGCATTATTTACACATAATGTATATAGGGAATATGTCGGTATAAAACTATAGCAAAATAGGAAAAATAAATATGGAAATTAGTGTATAGATTTGTAAAAACCTGAGCACTATGCCATGAAAGGGGCTTTTCTATGACGGTATCTCTTTGTGTGATAGCATATAATGAATCCAGAGTAATGGATAGGCTGCTGGAGGATATAAAATTACAGGACTATCCCCATAACAGGATAGAGGTTATATTGGTCAATAGCATGTCTACAGATAACACAAAGGAGAAGCTGCTTTCCTTTGCAGAAGAAAAAAATGGATTTTTAAGGGTGCTTGTATTGGATAATCCTAAAAAAAAGCAGGCAGCAGGCTGGAATACTGCTATAAAGTCAGCATCTGAGGATATAATAATCAGGATTGATGCTCATGCCTCAATTCCACCTGATTTTGTAAGAAAGAACGTTGAGTGTATAAGGTCCGGAGAGGATATTTCAGGAGGGCACAGACCTACTATTTCAGAGGATAATAGTCCATGGAAGGAGGCACTTCAGCTGGCAGAATCATCTATGTTTGGAAGCAGTATTGCTCCATATAGGAGAAGCAGTGAAAAAACCTATGTTAAAACTTTGTTTCATGCAGCATATAAAAGAGAGGTTTTTGAGAATATCGGGGGCTTTAATGAGAATCTGGGAAGAACTGAAGACAATGAACTCCACTACCGGGCAAGGGAAGCAGGCCATAAATTCTGTATGAATCCATCGATAGTGTCCTACCAGTATACAAGAAGCAGCCTTTTAAAAATGCTTAAGCAGAAATATGGAAATGGGTACTGGGTAGGACTTACCCTGGGAGTGTCACCGGGCTGCCTTTCCATGTTCCACTTTGTTCCCTTTGCCTTTGTACTTGGTATTATTATCACATCTATATTGTATGCTTATGGTTTTGCCTTGCCGGGAAAGTTTATGTGGCTTCTTTATGGAATTGTTTCCATAGCTATGTCAGTAGCAGCTGTATGGGGAAGAAAAATAAACCCAGCTAATTTTCTTCTGCCATTCATTTTCTTATTTCTCCACATAAGCTACGGTATAGGTACAGCTGTTGGTCTCATAAAAATGCCTTTTTTAAGAAACAGACTTAAGGAATGTGATGAAATAGACAGAGTGAAGGAAGCCGTTAGAAGGAAAAAGGGGTAATCTTTACACTTTATATTGAATTGTTTTTTTATTTTCACAAAACCTATATATACATAAAGCAAAAGCAGGAGGCTAAAAGAATGATTTTTGGAGCCATTCTGGCAGGTGGAACAGGCTCAAGGATGAACATTGCTGATATGCCTAAGCAGTTTTTAAAGCTTGGTATTAAGCCCATAATAATACATACCCTTGAGAAGTTTCTGCTATGCCCTGATATTGACAAAGTATTTATAGGAGTACATACAAGCTATTTGATGCACATGGAGGATCTTATAAGCAGATATGTAAAGCTTAGAAAGGGAGATATATTCATAACCGAAGGAGGTCGGGACCGGAACTCTACAATAATGAATATAATAGGCTGTATTGAAGAAAATTTTGGTCAGTCTGAGGACAGTTATATAATTACCCATGATTCAGTAAGACCCTTTGTAACCTCAAGAATTCTAATAGATAATATAGAGGCAGTGAGGAAATATGATGCCTGCGACACATGTGCAGGAGCCATCGACACAATAGTGGTTTCTCAGGACGGCTGTATGATAAAGGACATCCCTGACAGGAGGATAATGTATCAGGGACAGACACCTCAAAGCTTTAAGATAAACCTTTTAAAAAGGCTGTATAGTGAGCTGTCATCTGAAGAAAAAGAAGTTCTTACAGATGCATGTAAAATATGTGTTGCAAGAGACATCCCTGTTTATATGGTTAAAGGGGAGATATCTAATTTTAAGATTACAACAGTAAGTGATTACAGGATTGCCCAGGCAATGGTTGGAGGAGAGAGTCTTGATTAATTACATTTACCAGCTGGTGAGTCCAAAGGTTTTCTCTATTAAATATGAAGATATTATCATAGACAGCAAAGTAATTATTAAACCATCCTATATGTCCATATGCCACGCAGACCAGAGATATTACCTGGGAATGAGGGACAGGAGCATATTGAACAGTAAGCTTCCTATGGCACTTATACATGAGTGCTGTGGGTATGTAGCATATGATCCCGCTGGAAAATTCAAACCAGGGCAGCTTGTAACAATGATTCCCAATACACCAACCACTGTAAACGATGAAATATATGAAAACTATAGGAAAGGTTCATATTTTTTGTCAAGTGGATATGATGGATTTCTTAGGGAGTATGTAGACATGGATTCAAGCAGGGTAATCTCTATTGAAGGAGTTCCGGAACATTTAGGGGCTATTACTGAGTTTGTGTCTGTGGCCATACATGCTACCACCAGGTTTGATAATATTTCACATAGTATAAGAAACATAATAGGAATATGGGGAGATGGTAGTCTGGCATTTGTTGTGGCATGTGTTATTAAGTCCAGATTTCCTGATAGCAGCATTATAGTAATGGGAAAGGACCCACGAAAGCTTTCCTATTTCTCATTTGCAGATGAAACCTATCTTATAAGTGAAATACCCCATGGCATTAGTGTAGACCATGCCTTTGAATGCTGTGGTGGTGAGGGGAGCTGCTATGCCATCGATGATATTATAAGCTATATAAATCCTCAGGGGACAGTCATGCTTATGGGAGTAAGCGAGAGCAAGGTTCCCATAAATACAAGAAATGTGCTTGAAAAGGGGCTTTTACTGGTAGGCAGCAGCCGCTCTGGGGTAGAAGACTTCGAAAAGGCTGCAGAGCTTATGAAAGACAGCAGGCTCCAAAACAGGCTTAACCTTATTGTCCATAAGGAGGACTCTGTTTCCTCAATTGAGGATATACACAGGGCCTTCAGGAACGATATCAATATACCCTTTAAAACAGTTTTTAAGTGGGAGCTGTAGAAGGGAGGCGGCTATGATGAAAAAGCTATGTCTTGTTAAGTATGACATGACCGATGCCAGCGGAGGCGCAAGAGTAACAGCCAATCTGGCAAATACCCTGTCAGAATGGTATGAGGTCCACGTTGTAAGCATATGCAGCAACCAGGAGGATACCTTTTACCCTCTGGCCATAAGAGTGCATTATGGAGTGCTTATACGGGGTGTTGGAAGAATCAGAAACATGCTTCCAGAGGGTATAAAAAGGCTTAGAAGATACATAAAGGAAAACAGTATTGACCTGGTTATGGGAATAGGAGTAAGCATAGCTCCGTTTATAGTTCCCGCATCAAAGGGCTTAAGCTGCAGGACAGTTTCCTGTGAGCATTTAAACTGTATGAATGAGTATGAAAACCATCTGGGGCATAGAATATGCAGGTTGATTGGAGCAAAGCTTTGTGACAGGGTGGTAGTCCTGACATATAAGGACAAGGAGGCATACTCAAGAAAGTTTAAGCTCAGGCCTGAGAAAGTGGAATATATCTATAACTGGATAGATGACCAACTCCTGGATTCTATACATCCCTATAACAGCAGCTCTAAAAAGATTATATCTGTTATGAGGGTTGAGCCAGTAAAGGGGGCTGAAAACATTATAAAGTGCGCAAGCCTTATATTTCCCAATCATCCTGACTGGCAGTGGCATATATATGGGGGTGGGGAGGGAGAATATATGGAGAAGCTTAAATCTAAGCTAAAAGAAAAGAGATTGGAAGACCACGTTTTTTTTAAGGGAAAGGTAAAGGATATATATGAAAGATACAAGGAATATGGCCTTTTTGTACTTACATCATATTGTGAAGGACTTCCAATGGTACTTATTGAGGCAAAGGCCATGAAGATTCCAATCATAAGCTTTGACTGCTTAACGGGTCCCAGTGAAATAATAAGGGACGGGATTGATGGATATCTGGTTCCTGTTGGGGACAATGAACAGCTTGCAGCAAAGCTTGATGTATGTATGGAGAGCCGTAAGCTTCGGGAGCTGCTTTCAGAAAATGCTTATGGAAATCTGAAGCTTTTCAGTAAAAAAGATATTATTGAAAAATGGCGCAGCTTCATAGAGGATACCTGTAAGTAACTCGATAAATAAAGGGGCAAATACTGTGGGATTTACGATGAAAATAAAAGAACCTCTGATTGACAAGGTTAAAAGAATATATATTGTCCTGTTTATAACATACCTTATGCTATCCAGAATGGTGCTATTTGTAAATGTTATTACCATGAATGTTAACAGCATAATATACAACCTTCTGGCTGCAGGGGGCTGTGTTATATTACTATGGGATTTTATTTTAAACCTTTATGAGTTTAAAAGCACAGAAAACATAATACTGCTGTCATTTCTATTGGTATGTGGAGCATCCACCATAATTAACAGGACTTATGGGTATATGGATAATCTGAAGACACTGGTATGGACAGCGATACAGTTCTATATACTTTTTTCATCTCTTTATATAAAAACTCAGGAAAAGCTACAGCACAGCATGAAAACTATAATGAGTATAACAACAGGAATCTGGTTTATATCAACAGTTATTTCATTAGTGCAGTTTCTTCTCCAGATAGGCTATAGAATGGACTTTTCGGAGTTTAGCAGGCGGCAGGGATTTGTAGATTCCAGGTTGTTTGGGATATATTCAGATCCAAACTTTGCAGCTGTAACAAGTCTTATAATGATTATTTTTTCACTATTCCTTTTCCTTAATGGGAACAATATGCTGGTTCGCTTTTTTCATGGGCTGAACATTGTTCTCCAGCTGCTTTATGTGGTCCTCTCAGGTTCCAGAACTGGAAGATATGAGGCAGTTATACTTGCATTTATACTTCCTCTCTTATTAATAAGGAATACCTTGATTAAAAGAAGAGATAGAAATTATAAAATAAAATCACTGGCAATGGCTGCCTTAATTACAGCTATAGTACTTGTATTTACGAAGTATTCTGCGGGACCTTTAATAAAGCTTGCACAAATTAGACAGAATTTAATGGGTGGAGCTGCTGGAGAGCACATATCAGGTGGGGATATTGATCTGACCAGGGAAGACGTAAGTGAGGATGATATAAGCAACAATAGGTTTAAAATCTGGAAAAGTTCAGTAGAAGTAGCCCAAAGCAGTCGTATTATTGGTGTGTCTCCCAGAAATCTTGTGCCCTATGCCAAAGCTAACTATCCTGAAAGCTACATTGCAAAAACCGGCTATGAAACTCACAATGGTTACCTGGCAGTATATGTGGGAACTGGCATAATAGGATCAATTGTAATATCGTTGTTTGTACTTTACATGCTGTACAAAATACTGAGGTACTCAATATATAGAAAGGGCAGGGTATGGAATGAATCTGCAATAGTGTGCTTCTGTACAGCCCTTGTAATTGGTATATCTGCACTCATGCTGCTTGATATTTTTTTCGTAAACACATTCAGTGGAGCTATTTTCTGGCTCTTTACAGGGTACCTTCTTTATATAGCAAGGAGAGGCAGGAATACTTATGAGTAACCCGGTTATAAGTGCCATAGTACCTGTTTTTAATGCAGAGCATACTCTTGACAGATGTATTAAAAGTATTTTAAGCCAGACCTATAGTCCTATAGAAATAGTACTGGTAAATGATGGGTCAAGAGATGGTTCCCTTGAAAGGTGCAGATATTATGAGCAAAGACATGGTAACATAAGAGTAATAAATAAGCCTAATACTGGAGTATCTGATACCAGAAACGTTGGAATTCTTGCCTCAACTGGGGAATACATAATATTTGTTGATAGTGATGATTATATTGAAAGTACCATGTGTCGGGAGCTGGCAGACAAAATGGTCAGCAGCAATGCAGACCTGTGCTTGTGTACTATGAATGTTATAAGGAATGGAAAAAAGTATACAGAGCACATTGAAGAGGGATTAGTCATAGGTATGCATGAAATAGCTCTTATGGTATTTAAAATATATAAAACCAATTACATTAATTCTCCCTGCAACAAGCTTTATAAAAAAGGGCTTATTACCTCATTGTTCCCTAAAGGGGTTTCACTAGGAGAGGACCTTATATTTAACCTGGATTATATAGAAAACTGTAATATGATATATTTTATGGATAAAGCCCTTTATAACTATGAGTTTTCAAATTCTTTATCCTTAACCAGTCTATACAGGGAGGACAGCTTTGAGCTATCAACACTGATATATACAAGAATACGTGAATTCGGCATAAAATGTGGTGTGAATTTTAAGGATATGAACACAGCTAGAGAGGTGTATATGAACATGATGTTCTATGCCGTACAGGACTTGTTTTATTATACTGGCATTGACAAAAAAGCAAAAATAAACACACTGAAGAAATGGTTTAGCTGTCAGGAGGCCATGGAGGTATGTGGGAACACAGAGAAACTGCCTCTTCAACAGAAATATGCAGCCTACCTTATATACCATAAGGCATATACACTACTATCTGCAATGTTTATCATTAAAAGGCTGCTAAGCCCTAATGCAGCAGGAAAAGGAGAGATAAATGAATAACCAGAGAAAAAAGGGAGCACTGCTTTCATATGTTTATATGGGACTAAGCAGCTTAATAAGTATAGTGTATACCCCTCTCATGCTGCGTCTTATGGGGCAGAGCGAGTATGGGCTTTATACCCTTGTAGCATCAGTAATAGGCTATCTCTCTGTGCTTGATTTGGGCTTTGGTAATGCAATAATAAGATACACTGCCAGATACAGAGCAAAAAATGATAAAGAGGGGGAGTATAGGCTAAATGGTATGTTCCTTGTGCTTTACACCATAATAGGTGTGGCAGCCTTCATATTAGGCATGCTCTTGAGTGCTAAGTCGGAAAGCATTTTTGGGAAGGCTCTTACCTTGCAAGAGCTTGTTAAGGCAAAGCTGCTTATGCAGATACTTACCTTCAATATAGCCATATCATTTCCATTAGGCATATTCAGTTCCATAATAACTGCATATGAAAGATTTGTAGTACCAAAGGTGCTTAACATAATAAGAGCTATACTTCAGCCATGTATAATGATTCCTCTTCTGCTTATGGGGTACAAATCCGTAGCTATGGCCATTGTGTCTGTTTCTCTTAGTATGTGTATTCTGATTTTCAATACCATATACTGCTTTAAGAGCCTTCATATAAGGATAACCCTGGGGAAGCTTGATACAAAGCTTTTAAATGAAATAATAAGATTCTCATTTTATATTTTCTTAAATATTATTGTGGATAAAATATACCTTAGCACTGATAAATTTATACTAGGTATAGAATCAGGAACAGCTGCTGTGGCGGTCTATAGTATAGCCATGCAGTTATATGATTACTATATCAGTTTTTCTACAGCAATAAACGGTGTGTTCTTGCCCAAAATATCTATCATGGTTGCAGAGGATGCTTCTGATATGGAGATATCAGATTTGTTTATAGCTATAGGCAGGATACAGCTTATGGTTATAGCTCTTATACTCTGTGGTTTTATAGGAATAGGCAGAGACTTTATACAGCTTTGGGCAGGTCCCCAGTATAGCCAGGCATATTTTATAGGACTTATATTGATGGTTCCAGGCATTGTACCCCTTATACAGAACACAGGAATATATATACTTCAGGCAAGAAATACCCATAGGTTCCGATCAATCATATATGTTTTAATTGCTATAGCCAATATAGCTATAAGCATACCCCTGGCTAAAAGCTATGGTGGAATAGGCGCAGCTTTTGGAACAGCCATTGCAACCATAGCAGGACAGATTATAACCATGAACTGGTATTATTATAAAAGGGCCAATATTGACATACCCAGGTTCTGGAGGGAGGCAGCAGCATTTCTTCCATCTATGGCTGCTGCAGTAGGAACCTGCTTAGTACTCAACATTATTTGGAATACAGTAAGCTATACTGTACTGGCAATAAAGGCTATGTTATGTACCGCTGTTTATTTTGCATCTGCATGGGTATTCAGCATGAACAGCTATGAAAAACAGCTGATTGAAAGACCTGTAATAAGAATAGCCAGAAGATTGGGTAGATTGAGAGGATGATAATATGGGGATGGTAAAGGAAATGCTGAAAAAAGCTATAAGTATATTCCCTCTTTTGAATACTGTTCTGTTGGAAAGCAATCCTGATATGTCAGACAATACCTATTATCTTTACAAGAGAATGGTTCAAAGGGAATTCAATAAGAAATATAGGTTCATATGGCTTGTACAGGATAAAAGAAGGTTCAGCGATATTAGTGTAAAGAATGTATATTTTAGAAATTGGAACCCTCAAAATATATTCGAAAAAATTAATAAGCTTTGGATTCTTTATACCTCAAAATACATAATAGTATGTAATAAATATATTGAAAAGAGAAGGAAAGAACAGGTGGTAGCTGCCTTAGGCCATGGGACTATCCTTAAGGCAGTAAAGCAGTACACAATGATAGGAGGGGACTGTGACTTTACTCTTTGTCCATCTGAGTATTTTATTCCTATATACTGTGACCAGCTGAAGCTTAAAAAAGAACAGCTGCTCCTATCGGGCTATCCAAGAAACGACATGCTGTTTGAAAAAGGAAAACTGAACAAGCTTTTCCCATATTATACAGGTAAAAGTTATATAATATGGATGCCAACCTTCAGGAAACAGAAAAACAGCAGGCGTATAGACAGCAGCTTTTATTTTCCTTTGGGATTGCCCATACTTTATTCAAAGGAGCATATGGAAAGGGTAAACCATGTGCTTATTGAATGTAATACTGTTCTTCTGCTGAAGCTTCATCCGGCACAGGATACGGATGTAATCAGGGCCTCTTCCTTGTCAAACATAATACTTATAGATGAGAGCATGATAAATAAAAATGGGGTTATGCTTTATGAGCTGCTCAGGGATACCGCAGCGCTTATTACTGATTATTCTTCAATATACTATGACTATCTACTATTAAATAAACCTATAGGAATTACCCTTGACGACCTTGATGAGTATACTCAGGTAAATGGATTTCCCTTTAAGAATCCTCTGGATATGCTGAAGGGTGAGTATATATATGATGTAGAGGATATGCTAGGGTTCATAAGGAACGTGTCCTTAGGTAATGACACAAAAGCTGATGAAAGAGAAAAAATAAATACCCTGGCTAATAAATACTGCCAGGGTGGATATTCTGATTTTATAATTGACTATCTTGTGTCCCATAAGGGTTTTTAAAAACAGCCTTCTCCAGTTTCAGGAGTGCTATTTTTGAATCAATACCACACGAAAAACCCGTAAGGGAGCCGTCCGCTCCGATAACCCTGTGGCATGGAATGAAAATAAGTATTGGATTCCTGCCGCAGGCCGCTCCAGCAGAACGTGCCCCTTTTTTATTCCCTGCCAGTTGGGCAACCTGGCCATAGCTTAGGGTCCTTCCATAGGGTATCTTAATAAGCTGCTGCCATATGGACTTCATATAAGCTGTTCCTTCTGGTTTTATTGGTATGGTAAACTGCTTTCTTAGGCCGAAAAAATATTCTTCAAGCTGCTCAATTGCCTCCTTCATAACAGGAGTAATCTGCAGATTATCTTTAAGTATAGAATCAGGAGATGTCTTTGAAAGCTGTGTAATATATCCGTCCTTCTCCTCCATATACAGCCTTCCTATGGGAGAATTAAAAGAGCAAATAGCCATAAAAACCTCCTTAACTATCTGTTTATATACTATAATGTTAAACTGATAGATTTTGCATAAGATGAATATACCACACTGTTTATTGAAAGTAAACAATACATGGCTATTGCATTTTCAAGGTATTAATGTAAGCTTATTTCATTGACACAGGGTATAATAAATTTTACAATTAAATAAATATTATATATTTAGGAGGGTGGTGACATAATGGCAGTTAAACAAAGCGGCTATACAAGCACCCAGGAATATAGGGAGAAATATGTCAGGTCTCCTCTGCCTTATTATGCAGTAGGCCTGTTATGGATTATATGGGCATTTTTATTCCCTATGTATAAGCTTATTGATTTTGTTTTACTTACAGTATTGTCTGTTGCAGCATTTGTAATAGTTAGAAAGCTTGCACCAGATGTAAAGGTGAAGGAACCTGTAATTGAAAAGCCGGTAGAAACAGGCAACGAGGAGCTCGACAAGATAATAGAAAACGGTAAGAGTTATCTGTCACAGATAAAGGAAGCAAATTCTATTATAAAGGATGAGTATATATCACAGCAGATTTCTCGTATGGAAAATACAACTGATAGGATTTTTAAATATATTGCTAAAAATCCTAAGCAAGCGCCACAGATACGTAAATTCATGAACTATTACCTTCCAACACTACTTAAGCTATTAAATTCTTACATAAGACTTTCCTCAGAGGGAGGAAGCGGTTCCAACGTATCAGACAGCATGGGGCGCATAAAGAATGTGCTTTCAACCATAGCTGATGCTTTTGATAAGCAGCTGGATAATCTTTTCATGCCAGAGGCATTAGACATATCCACAGATATAAAGGTGCTTGAGGGAATACTAGCACAGGAAGGGCTTAAGGATGAGGAGCTTTTTAAAAGATAGAAAAATAGTATAATATGAAACTATTGATTTAGGGAGGATTAGAATATGAGTGATAATAAGAATGAAAAGGTACCAGTATTGGAAATGGAAGGGATGCAGGTTCCAACCCTTACACTAGACTCAATAGAGACAAAGGCACCAGCTGTAGAGAAGAAGAAGGAAACTGAGGGAGTAAGGCTTGACGAGAGCACCCTTACTGACGCGGAAAAAAAGGTAGTAAATGAATTTGCTGAAAAGATAGATATAACCAATTCAAATCTGGTGCTTCAATATGGGGCTGCAAGCCAGAAAAAGATAGCTGACTTCTCAGGGGCCGCACTGGATAATGTAAAGACAAAGGATTTGGGAGAAATTGGCGACATGATTACAGGCCTTGTATCCGAACTTAAGGGCTTTACTGTAGAAGAACCTCAGAAGGGTATACTGGGTATATTTAAGAAGGCTTCAAATAATCTAGCCTCCATGAAAATTAAATATGACAAAGCAGAGGTTAATGTGAACAAAATATGCGGAGTACTTGAGGACCATCAGGTTCAGCTTATGAAGGATGTGGCAATGCTAGATGAGATGTATAATCTTAACCTGGTTTACTTCAAGGAGCTTTCCATGTATATAATAGCAGGAAAAAAGAAGCTTGAGGAGGTAAGGAAAAACGTACTCCCAACATTGGTTGAGAAGGCAAGGGTGAGCCAGCTTCCAGAAGATAGCCAGGCTGCTAACGATATGGCAAGCATGTGTGACAGGTTTGAAAAGAAGCTTCATGACTTGGAGCTTACAAGAATGGTTTCAATACAAATGGCTCCTCAGATAAGGCTTGTTCAGAATAATGATACCCTTATGACTGAAAAAATACAGTCTACACTGGTTAACACCATACCCCTTTGGAAGAGCCAGATGGTTATAGCCCTTGGCGTTGCCCATTCCCAGCAGGCAGTGAAGGCCCAGAGGGAGGTTACTGATATGACAAACGAGCTTTTGCGTAAAAATGCTGAGAACCTTAAAATGGCTACAGTAGAGACCGCCAGGGAAAGTGAACGTAGCATTGTGGATATAGAGACACTTAAGTATACCAATGAGCAGCTCATAACAACCCTTGATGAGGTAGTAAAGATACAGGATGATGGAAGGCAGAAGCGTCGTGAAGCAGAGGTGGAGCTTGGCCGCATTGAGGCAGAGCTTAAGCAGAAGCTCCTTGATATAAGAGGGTAATAGAAATAGTGTACTTTTATGGAGGTACAGATGGAAAAGCTTAAAGACAAAAAGATAGCAGTGCTTTTAATGATATTAATGATTGTCCTGGGAACAGCTTTTGGAAGCCATAGATCCCTTATGAAGCTTTATAATTCTGCTCAGAATATATTTTATATTGGGGAAAATAAGGATGGCCTTTCTATACAGCATGACCTGGAGGATAGAGTTGAGTATTCAGGATATCTGGTAAAGGTAGCAGAAAAATATATGTCTTCAGACAATAAGCTAATTGCTGACGTAAAAAGCTCAAAGGATGCATTAAAGAATGCAGACACCATAAAGGAAAAAAGCAACGCAAACTACCAGCTTTATTCTGCAGTGCGTGCACTTTATGATGAGCTTGGAAATTATAAGCTTACTGAAAAGGATGTACAATATAGAAGAGAATACTATGCATCCTTTAGCTCCTTTGGGGACACTATAAGTGGTAGTAGCTATAATAATGCTGCCAGGGAATATAACAGAGTACTGAACAGTTTTCCTGCCAATATACTGGGAAGACTTACGGCTATCCGTGAACTTGATATTTTTTAATGGGTAAAAGGAGGGGCAATGAAGAATAATAAAATGCTAAAAAAAATAACTAACCTGATTCTTTGTTTTGTTGTTGCGTTGGCCATATATGCTTATCCTGCATATGGAGCGGGTTTGCCAGAGTACTCCAGTAAAATATTTGTTACAGATAATGCAAACGTGCTTTCAGACACAGTTGAGGATTATATTGTTGACAGGTGTAATACACTTAGAAATAATGTTATGGAAAATAAAAACAAAGAGGTCAATGTAGTTGTTCTTACGGTAGATTTTCTGCCTGATGGTTATGACTCCGAGGAGTATGCCAATGCGGTTGCAAATAGCTGGAAAATAGGCTCTGATAAAGTGGATGGAATGCTTATACTTATAGTACCTGGGGAGTATAAGCAGTGGATTACGGTTAGCAGAGGTCTTGAAAAGTATTTTACCGGAGGAAAGCTCACAAACATTCTTTACGATTATTTTCCGGATGAAGGCTTTGATGAGAATTATGACAAAGCAGTTAAGGGAGTAGTTGACGATGTAATGGACGAAATGACCAATATATATGGCTCTTCAGCCACATCCCCAGGGAACCAGGGAGGCAGCAGTGGAAATGGTTATAATGGCTATGATGGCTATAATAACTATGGAGAAAATCCAGATGGTGGAGGCAGTTTTATGTGGGTAATAGTTATAATAGTAGTTCTGGTTGTTTTATTAGGCAGACCACGAAGAAGATACTATGGAGGAGGCTATGGAAGGCCAAGAGGAGGTTTCTTCTTTGGGCCAATATTCTGGGGAGGCTCAAGACCTAGAGGACCAAGACCACCAAGAGGTCCCGGTGGCCCAATGGGCGGAGGCCGCGGAGGCGGAGGCTTCGGCGGCTTTGGCGGAGGTAATGGAGGCTTTGGCGGAGGCCGTGGTGGTGGAGGCTTCGGAGGCTTCGGAGGCTTCGGAGGCGGAGGTGGAGGCTTCCGTGGAGGCGGAGGCGGACGTAAATAGCCTGATTATAAATATGAGAGTATGTTAGAAGGCTGGCAGGGATAACCTTGCCAGCCTTCTATTATATTGTTATGGCACAATACCGTCTCTGTTTAAATGCAGGTATGCTTTGCTTAGATAAAAATACAGAAGCCTGTTGTTCTGAGAGTGGCAGTAGTGCATATCATATTAGCACTGAGATTTGCATTTTTAAAATAAAAAAGGAGTGACTGTATATGGATACTGTTCTATCCTTTTAGCTTGAATATAATTATTCCTGCCATCATAATTAATACGCCCAGTATTTTCGTATAATGAAAGTCTAAGCGTTCTGTTCCGCATAATCCAAATAAATCAAATAAACATGCCGTTACGAGCTGGGCAATAAGAATTGCTGAAACCGCCAGGGTAGGCCCTAGGGATGACATGCCGCGTATTACAGTAAAGGTTATGGCGGCACCTATTACTCCCCCAAGCAGATATAGCTTGTTAACCTCATTAAGCCTTGAAAAGTCACCACCCCTGAATATAAGAAGGGCGGCAATTGCCGATAGGAGTCCTATTGCCTGAACAAGTATATTTGTCTGCCACTGTCCTATTTTTTCTGAAACTCTGGTGTTAAAAACACCCTGTATGCTCATAAGAAAGCCAGCAACAGCTGAAAAAATAATTCCCCATAGCATATACATCACCTCAGGATATATTTTTTCCAATACGAAGGTAAAATATATAAAAAATATATCCCTCCAGGGAAAGGAAACCTGAAAGGATATAACAATGTTTGTTTTATGCAGGGAACAGAACTACCTTCCCATTCCCGATCTGCGCTGCTGCTTCTTGGCTCTTCTGCATTCAAGGCATCTTTGGGGCTCGTTTTCAAAGCCCTTTTCCTTGTAGAACTCCTGCTCGCCTTCGGTGAATACGAATTCTTTTCCACAGTCCTTGCAGGTTAAACTCTTGTCTGGCATATTTTTACCTCCTATTTTATATTAGGGATTTAACGCTTCAAAGACTCACGACATGACTCCCATAATATTGAGTAATGGAGGTCTTGATTGTTAAATCTCATGAGCAGCATAATGCGTTGTTCCAAATTTTACAGAATATATCATAAAACGGAAGGAAGCCTATGCATACTCATCAAATATATATTCTCCTTTTTAAGTATATTTTATTCACATATTTTGCTTAAATGTTTATGCTGTGTTAGAATACACTTGAAATATAATAATGGACTTTCATTACAGGGGTGAGCATAATGAATTGGGAAGAGATAAAGGATAAATTAGACAGATCTCCATGTGGCATTATAGGTGAGGATGAATTTAGAAGCTATTCTATTATGATGCCCATAATTGAAAAAGAAGATAGGCCTCATATTTTATTTGAGGTAAGGCCATCTACCTTAAGGATGGATCCTGGGGAAATATGTTTTCCAGGAGGAGGCATAGAGAAAGGTGAAGCTGCCAGAGATGCAGCATTTAGGGAAGTAAAAGAGGAGCTTGGAATAGATAAAGAGTATATTGAAATGTCATCAAGTGAGGAACTGCTAATAACCCAGAACAACAGGCTGATACATGCATTCTGCGGCTATATAGATGGTAAAGCTGAAATAAAGCCATCTCCAGTTGAGGTGGACTATATATTTTATGTTCCCCTGGAGTATTTTTTAACCCAGAAGCCTGAAATAGGACAGGTATCAATAAACACAGCACCCATTGATCATATGCCTTTCAGTGAGCTTTATGGAAGAGAATATGTATGGAGAAAGGGTAAAAGCAAGGTGCTTTTTTATAAGTATGAGAATCATATTATTTGGGGGATAACAGCAAAAATACTCCATAGCTATATAATGAAAATAAAGGGTGAAGAACAAAATAAAAATGAAGAATGAAAAAAGTAAAAGCCTGTTTTAACAAGCAGGCTTTTACTATGTATGGCTTCTTATTCCTGATATAAAGCTGTATTTACTTCCTCAAGCATATTGCGTATCTCTATTCCCTGTGGACAGAGCTTCTCGCATTTTCCACACTTAACGCAGGCAGATGCTCTGTTCTTTGCATCTATGCGGCTATAGTATTTTTTCATACCTGGCAGGTCGTCATATACAAAGGCTTCGTTATAAGCAGAAAAGTTTTCAGGTATATCAACCCCTGCAGGACACGGCATACAGTAGCTACAGCCTGTACATCCCACTTTGGTGCGTTTATTATAGCTGTCACGTATGTTTGACACAATGGAAAGCTCCTGTGGAGTAAGAGAGTCAGCGTGTGCCTTATCTGCTGTTTTCAGGTTGTCCTTTACCTGTTCCATGGTTCCCATCCCACTGAGTACTACCTTTACACCAGGATGGTTCCATATCCATCTTAAGGCAAGCTCTGCCGGAGTCATTCCTGTGTCCTGAAGTTGATTTCTTACATCCTCAGGAGGGTTCTTCGCCAGCTTTCCTCCCCTTAGAGGCTCCATTACAACTACAGGAATGCCCTTAGAGGCTGCATATGCTAATCCTTCGTCTCCTGCCTGGTAGTTAATATCCATATAATTATACTGTATCTGGCAGAAATCCCAATCGTAGGCATCAAGTATCTCTTTGAAGGTATTTACATCATCATGAAAGGAAAAGCCTATATTTTTGATTTTGCCACTTTCTTTAGCCTTGCACAGGAAATCCCATATACCCAGCTCCTTGGCTTGCATAAACCTTTTTTTGTCCATTGCGTGCATTAGATAAAGATCAATATACTCGGTATCAAGCTTTTTAAGCTGTTCATTGAGAAACCTGTCACAATCCTCAGATGTCTTAACTAACCACATGGGAAGCTTTGTAGCAAGCTTTACCTTTTCTCTGTAGCCATTTTTAAGGGCTTTTCCTACTAATAGCTCGCTTGCACCTCCATGATATGGATAAGCGGTGTCTATGTAGTTTACACCGTTGTCTATAGCATAGTGGAGCATTTCTATAGCCTTTTCCTCATCAATGTTTTTAGGGTCGCCATTAATCACCGGAAACCTCATGCATCCAAATCCAAGTATGGAGGCTTCAAAACCACATTTTCCAAACTGCCTGTAGTTCATACAATCACCTCTGTTATATTATTTTGTAAGGCTATATAAAGGGCAGGTTATTATCCCGCCCTTGTATACTATAATATTATGCTATTTAATTGTAACCTTTGTAAAGCTCTTTTTGCCTTTTCTTACCATCATGCTTCCGCCCTTGAAGAAGTCCTCGGTAATAACAGTATCCAAATCGGAGATTTTTTCATCGTTAATGTAGAGTCCACCCTGTTGTATGAGCCTCTTACCCTCGCTCTTTGAAGGGATTATCTTAGCTTCTATAAGTACGTCAAGAACCTTGGAATTTAAAAGGCTTTCTGGAATAGAAGCTGATGGAACGTTATCCATGCTGTTGCCTGAACCGAAAAGTGCTTCTGCAGCTGCTGCGGCCCTTGCAGCTTCCTCTTCTCCATGTACTGTTTTTGTAACCTCAAAGGCTAAAACCTTTTTGGCTTCATTTATTTCCTTATCCTTAAGGGCACCAAGCCTTCTTACCTCATCCATTGGAAGGAAGGTCAGCAGGGCAAGGCATTTTTCAACATCTGAATCTGCAATGTTCCTCCAGTACTGGTAGAATTCGAACGGCGTTGTTTTGTTTGGGTCAAGCCACAGAGCACCCTTTTGGGTTTTGCCCATCTTTTGGCCATCGCTAGTTGTAAGAAGGGTAAAGGTCATTCCATAGGCAGGCCTTCCGGTTTTCTTTCTTATAAGGTCCACACCCTGTATTATGTTGGACCACTGGTCATCTCCTCCTAGCTGCATTATGCAGCCATAGCGTTCATTAAGCTGTAGAAAGTCATATGACTGCATAAGCATGTAGTTGAATTCTAAGAAAGACAGCCCTTTTTCAAGACGTTTTTTAAAGCATTCTGCAGTAAGCATTCTGTTAACTGAGAAGTGAGCACCTATATCCCTTAAGAATTCAATATAGTTAAGCTTCATGAGCCAGTTGGCATTGTTAACCATTATGGCCTTCCCATCTGAAAAATCTATAAGGTTTTCCATTTGGGATTTGAATCTTTCCGCATTGCTCTGTATTTGCTCAAAGGAAAGCATCTTCCTCATATCAGTCCTGCCCGAAGGGTCGCCTACCATAGTGGTTCCCCCTCCAATAAGAGCAATTGGCCTATGACCAGCCCTCTGCATATGGGCCATTGCCATAAGTGTAAGAAAATGTCCTGCAGTCAGGCTGTCAGCTGTTGGGTCGTAGCCTGTATAAAAAGTTATTTTTTCGTTTTCAAGAAGGCTTTTTATTTCCTCCTCATGGGTAAGCTGCTGTATAAAGCCGCGCTCTTTTAAAACATCATATACTGACATATTTATAACCTCCTAGGTAGTTTTTACGTTGTAGTCATATTGTTTATTTTATCAAACACCCATTGTTTTATCAAATTTTATATTATGTATGTATATAATTCCTGTCCACTGTTATTATAGGATTCATTTCAGGGTAGGCTGTTTTTATTGCATTTGTAAGTATCTGTCTGATGCTATCCTCATCGGAATGGGCGACCTGGTCGGACAGCACTATGTCAAATAATATGTTTTTATAGCTATTCGTTCCCACTATCCTGAAGTCATGAAATGAAACAATCTCAGGCATGGTTCTGAGTATGCTCATTATCTTGGCCTTTGATTCATTTATCTCTTCATTATTAAGGTTTACGGGGTCCATATGTATTACAAGTAGTATGTTCAGCTTATGAGAGATTTCTGCTTCAGCCCGGTCTATTATCTCATGGCAGTCCATTATGGGAAGGTTTGAAGGCACCTCCGCATGTATGGAGGCCATATATTTTCCTGAGCCATAAGTGTGTATTATAAGATCGTGGACTCCTATAATGCCCTTATGAGAAAGAACCTCCCGGATAACAGATCTTACAAGCTCGGGGGTGGGTGCCTCTCCAAGCAGAGGACTTATGGTATCTTTAATAAGTCCAAAGCCAGCATACAGTATAAATCCCGATACTACAAGGCCTGCATATCCATCTATAGGGAATGCAATAAACTTGGACAGCAGAAGACAAGCTGCGGTGCTTGCTGTTATGAGTGCATCGCTGAAACAGTCGGCTGAGGTGGCATCAAGGGTGCCTGAAGAAACCTTCTTATTTATGTATCTATAAAACTTACCAAGCCATAACTTGGCTGATATTGAAATAACAAGAATAACAAATGTTATAATATCAAAAATGGTTTCCTCAGGATGCAATATCCTTCCTATTGAGGTTTTTACAAACTGTATTCCAACATATAGCACCATAAAGGATACTATAAGACCTGCAATATATTCTCCACGGCCATGCCCGAAGGGGTGATCCTTGTCTGCAGGCTTATCTGCGATTTTAAAGCCTACAATTGTAATAAGGCATGATCCCATGTCAGAAAGGTTGTTGAATGCATCAGCAGTTATGGCAATACTGTTACTTATGGTGCCTATAACCAGTTTTACACCAAAAAGAAGAAGGTTTATGATTATACCCACAATACCTGCCAGATATCCAGCCTGCTTCCTTGAATTTTGTGTACTCTTGGAAAGAAACTTTTTGGTTATTACTTCTAAAAGCATAATATCAACTCCAATGTACTTATGTAATTTTAATATACTCATTAATAAGGATTGTATCACAATTGCAGTCCATGGTGAAGGTAAATATGTTTGAAATTATTATATAGACCATATATAATGTTTGTATTCATTAAAAATAAATATGGAGGTAGACTATGTATAAACAAGTAAACTTTTCAGAGCTTTCACAGCAAGCACTTGAGCAGCTTTCAAGGGGAGCTTTTTTAACCGTAAAGAGCGAAGATAAAGCCAACACCATGACCATAGGCTGGGGAGCATTAGGCTATATGTGGGGAAGACCTGTTTTCATTGCAATGGTAAGGTACTCGAGATATACCTATGAGCTTATAGATAAGGCTGGTGACTTTACAATAAGCCTTCCAGCAGAAGGAGAGATGAAGGGGGAATTAAGCTTTTGCGGCAGAACCTCGGGAAGGGATTGTGACAAATTTAAGGGATGTGGAATTAATACCAGAGGGGGAGATACTACACTGTCTCCCATAATAGAGGGTTGCAGGCTTTTTATTGAATGTAAAACTGTTTACAAGCAGCCTATGATAAAAGAAAACCTTAATAAGGAGTTAAGGGACAGGTGGTATGCCGATGGTGATTACCATGTTATGTACTATGGAGAGATAACAAAAGCATGCGTTTTTGAGGAATAGACACGGGTATAATACCTGGCATTAGGAGGACAAAAATGAATTACATAATACCAGTAATAACAGGAGCAATAATTGGATATTTTACTAACTGGCTTGCCATTAAAATGCTTTTCAGACCCCTTAGGGAGAAAAGACTTCTGGGCATAAGGGTACCATTTACCCCTGGTCTTATCCCAAAGGAAAGAAAAAGAATAGCTAAGAGTGTAGGAAATACTATAGGACAGCATCTTCTTTCACCTCAGGTACTTTCCCAGTCACTATGCAGTCCAAGGATTATATCCTATATAAAGGAAAGTGTTAGAGAGGGCTTTAAAAGGCTGGAAGGCAGCGCCCTTACAATTGGGGATTATATACAAAGGCTTCCGGAAGAAAGCTTTTATCAGGTGGATATGTCCTTGAAATCCTGCATTTCACAAAGTCTCACAAATTATCTGGAGGATAGAGAAAACCGTAAAAGAATTATAAATGTAATAGGAGATTACTTACATAAAGGTTATCATAATGAAGAAAACAAGGAATATTCTAGCTTAAGACAGTTTACCGGAAAAAGTATACGGGAGTACACGGAGGGACAGGAGTTTAAGGATTTTTTAAGCAGCATAATAAAGAAAGCCATGGAAGGGACTGAAAAAAGCGACAGGACAATAGGACAGGTGCTGCCGCAGGAGGTTTTTGATGGTATAGGGGAGTACATATATGAGCATGAAGACAAGCTGGCGCTAGCCATAAGAAATGGGGTTAGCACAGCTCCTGTGCGGGAGAAGCTTAAAAACGCTATAATCTCCATGCTTGAGCAGAACCTTGGTAGAATAGTAACCATGTTTGCAAGCCTTGATTCTATAAGTGAGAAGATAATCAAGGGGGTTGAGGAATATCTGTCAAATCCGGAAAACCATAGGGAGATTGCAGACATGACAATCAGTTTTATAGGCAATCTTACAGAGGTAAAAATCAGCAGTCTGTCCTCAGGAATTATGCAAAAGGGCGAAGATTCTTTTGGAATGCTGTCTGAAGCAGCTATAACAGCACTGTGGGAAAGCGAAAATGCAAAGAAGACGACATCACCTGAGGGCTCAGGTAGAATACCACAGGGACTTGAAGAACTACTGGTTAATCTTTCAGAGGGCTTAACAGAGTATGGTTATATTAGAAAGGTCTGTGATGCTATAACTCATAAAAGCCTGTCGCTTTTATGGAGCCTTAAGGTGTCGAGCTTTTCATTAATTTTAGAGCCTGGAATAATAAACAGTCTGTCCTCAGGGGTTGAGAGCATATACATTAAGCTTGTAGAAAGTAAAGCACCCCAGGTTGTGGAAAATATGAACATTCCGTGCATAGTAGAGGATGAAATAAACGGCTTTGATATTGAATTTACTGAAAAGCTCATAACAGACATTGCAAAAAAGGAGCTTTCTGCTATAACATGGCTGGGGGCCCTGTTAGGAGCAGTAATGGGTATAGTGATACCAGTGCTGCAGAACATATTATAAGAACTGCTTCTGATAATGAAGACTCTGGAAGAACTTCTATATGAGTTCTTTCAGGGACTCTTTTTATTGGGAGGAATTTTAATACTTTTATAGAATATAATTGGTATTAGGCATCAAATGATAAATTAATGGAGGAGTTAACATGAAATTAAACTACAAGCGCACCTTTTTTATTGGCTTTGCTTTCATGTCCATCTGTACATTCTGGCAGCTTTATGACAACATTATACCCCTCATTCTTAAAGAAACCTTTCAGTTTAGCAACTTTACAACAGGCTTTGTAATGGCAGCTGACAATGTGTTGGCGCTGTTCCTTCTTCCTTTGTTTGGGGCATTCTCTGATAAGGTTAATACTAGATGGGGCAAAAGAACCCCGTTTATTATTTTTGGGACTGCAGCTGCAGTTATAACAATGTTGTTGCTGCCATTAGCAGATAATACTAATAGCCTTATGTTATTTATCGTTTCCCTGGGTTTCCTCCTGGTATTCATGGGAACCTATAGGTCTCCTGCTGTTGCCCTTATGCCAGACCTTACCCCCAAGCCACTCAGAAGTAAGGCTAATGCAGTAATTAACCTTATGGGTTCTATTGGAGGAATTCTTGCACTGGCATTCATTAAGGTTCTGGTAAAGAAAGTAGCTAAGCCCAATTATTTTAATGTGTTCCTGGCTGTTGCTATAGTCATGGCACTGGCTGTGGTAGTGCTTATTATGACCATTCGAGAGAAGGAAATGGCAGTTCGTGAACCTGACAGCGAATCTGAAGAAGAAAAAGGTTCTTCTGCTATGGCTCCTGATGTGAAAAAAAGCCTGATATTTATGCTTGTTTCTGTGGGATTATGGTTCATGGCCTATAACTCCATTACCAGTGCATTTTCAAGATATGCAAAGGAAGTTTGGAAGCTCCAGGGAGGGGACTTCACAACACCTCTTCTTATAGCTTCTGCAGGAGCTATAGTAAGCTACATTCCCATAGGTATAATTTCCAGCAGCATAGGAAGAAAGAAGACCATACTAGGCGGAGTGACACTTCTGGCGCTTATGTTTGGCTGTGGTGTGTTTTTTACCTCAACAAATTACAATGTAGGGATCAACTTGTTCGGAGCTGTAAGAGTTGAGTGGGTATATATATTGTTTGCGCTTGTGGGAGTTGCCTGGGCAGCAATAAATGTAAACTCATATCCTATGGTTGTTGAAATGAGTAAAGGCTCTGACGTTGGTAAATACACAGGCTATTACTATACCTTCTCCATGGCTGCACAGGTTCTTACACCAATATTATCAGGCTATTTGATAGACCACACGGCAGCCTCATATAGGATACTGTTCCCGTATGCAACTATATTTGCAGTGTTGGCAGCATTTACAATGCTGTTTGTTAAGCACGGTGATTCAAAACCTCCGAAAAAAAACAGTAAATTAGAAAATTTTGATGTAGCGGATTAGTGCGGGATAAAATGGTAGTACAGTTAAAGCTTTAAGAAAAATTATTTTTTAAAGTGCAATTGGTGTAGCTATTCGACACATTTTGGTCTTCTTTAAAATAAAATATTGTTATATAATAGTATTGGAAACATTAAATGTTATATGGTGGTGATACATATGAGAAGAAACGTAACAGTGGGACTTGTTCTCGTAGGATTAGGCGTATTTCTTATATTGCAGAAAGCACTTAATCTAACAATAGATATATCACAGTTTGTATGGCCTTTCTTTCTTCTGATACCTGGAATCTCTATGCATGTTGAATTTTTTAAAAACAAAAAAGATGCAGGATCTCTGGTAGTTGCAGGTGTAATTACAGTATATGGCCTGCTGTTTTTAATCAATGCCCTTACATTATGGAAATATTCACATATGCTTACCTTTGTTTATCCTCTTGGAATAGGTATAGGCTTTTGGGAAAGCTTTGAATTTGGGGATAAGAAAAATTCCAGCCTATCAATAGCTATAGTGTTTCTTGTAATATCATTGTATATGCTTTTGAATGATGCTCTTCCTGATCTTGCAGGAAACATTAAATATTATATAGTTCCAGCATTGCTAGTGGTGGTTGGCGTAATTATTATAATTGGGGATAAGCTCAGGAAAAATGGTAAATAATATTTCTGCTATATATTTATTTTAAATATATAAATTAATTATTAAAAAGGAGATGGGTTTATGACAGAGTTAAGGCAGATATATAAATGTGAAATCTGCGGAAACATAATCGAGGTGGTGCATAATTCTGGCGGAGAGCTTGTCTGCTGTGGACAGCCAATGAAACTGCTTAAGGAGAACACTGTTGATGCTGCAAAGGAAAAGCACGTTCCAGTAATTGAAAAGGTTGATGGAGGAGTGCTTGTAAAGGTTGGAGCTGTTGCACATCCAATGTTGGAGGAGCACCATATTGAGTGGATAGAGCTTCATACTCAAAACTATGTATATAGGAAATTCCTTAAGCCAGGAGAGGCCCCTGAGGCATTCTTCAGGACTGAGGAGGAGCCCCTTTATGCCAGAGAGTATTGCAACCTTCATGGTCTGTGGAGAGCATAAGCAACAGCAGGTAAAAGTGAAGAGAGAACAGCGAAGAGAAAATGTAGAGAACCCTGCTTGAAAAAGCAGGGTTCTCTTAAATCATAGGAAACGCCATGTGTATTTAGTATGATTAGTTGCTTTTGTGTAGACATAGATAGTTTGAAATCTCCTGGTCATAGAGTCCCATTATTTTTCTCAGGCAGTTGTTGCTACAGCTTAACATAACATCGCCAATGGATGATATGGGAAGTACCTTAGGTGAGGTTCCACTTATGAATGCTGCATCAAATTCATTAAGAGAGGCTACTGGTATGTTCTCTTCGTGTACCTTTATAGAGTTTTCTGTGCAGAGTCTTATTATCCTCTGTCTTGTAACTCCCAGCAACACACCTTCTGCAGGACTTGTGTAGGCCTGACCATTCTTAATGAAGAATATGTTTGAGCGGCTGCCTTCGGTAACTTCATCATTTTTATTTACCAGAAGAGCCTCATATAAGGAATTGTTTTTTAAATATTCATTTACACCGTCCCTTAGACCCTGGTTAATTATTTTGGCATTAGGATTTTCCCTTACAGCACTGTAAAGGCCAGTTGTTACCCCATTTCTGTACATTTCCTCTGTTGGATAGGAGCTATGGATAAAAAACAGATAAGATATTCCATCTGGATTGCTTGAAAAATCATTAATTATAAGCTTTACGTTGTTGCTTTTAATAGTGTTAGCTTTACATAAAGCTTGTATGTTTTCGTTAAGACTTTCAATTGGAAAGCTTATATTTTTTCCAATACTTGCTGCGGAGCTTATGAGCCTTTTATAGTGTTCCTCTAAAAAAAGAGGAGTACCATCCATAACACGTATGACTTCATATACAGATGGCGATGTTGACCTATAGATGGAATCAAACTGGGATGTATCGTAAAGCTTCCCATTAAACATGAATTTGTTAAATATTGCTTCTGTCATATGCATTACCTCCATATATCTATTCTATTCCATTGATGACATAAAATCCAGCTATAAAACAAAAGGGTGGATTATATACCTTCTATGATGTAAACTATAAAGATAACAGGAGGTCCGTACATTTGATTTAAAATCAGACTATTAAGAATATTAAACTATAAAAACTTAGACAGGGGAATGATATATGGAGTATACAATAATAGCTACAGCCACCTTTGGAATAGAATCAATTACTGCAATGGAGCTTAAGAATCTGGGATATAAGGAACTCAAAGTGGAAAACGGAAGAGTAGAATTTAAAGGAAATGAAAGGGACATAGCCAGGTGTAACCTGTGGCTGAGGACTGCAGACAGGGTACATATTAAGGCTGCAGAATATAAGGCAGAAACCTTTGAGGAGCTTTTTCAAGGGGCAAGGGCAGTTACCTGGGGAAAACTCATTCCTGAAAATGGCAAGATGCATGTAACAGGCAAGTCGGTTAAATCAAAGCTTTTCAGCGTGCCAGACTGCCAGGGTATTGTCAAAAAAGCTGTGGTAGAGAGTATGAAGTCACAATATAAAAAGGAGTGGTTCCCAGAGGATGGACCAGTTTATAAAATAGAGGTAAGCCTCCTAAAGGATGTGTGTACACTTCTTATTGACACTTCAGGTGCTGGTCTGCATAAAAGGGGATATCGGCAGTCAGCAGGGGAGGCGCCGCTTAAGGAAACACTTGCTGCCTCAATGGTGCTCATAAGCAGATGGAGAAGTGAAAGGATACTGGCAGACCCTATGTGTGGCTCGGGCACAATAGCTATTGAGGCGGCAATGATAGGAAAGAATATAGCACCTGGTATTAATAGAAGCTTTGTATCTGAGGAGTGGCCAGGATTTGACAAGGTAATATGGGAGGATGTTAGACTAGAGGCACAGAGGGCTATAAACTCAAAGGAATTTAGAATATTGGCTTCTGATGTTGACGGTGATGTGCTTAAGACTGCCAGGGAAAATGCCATAAGGGCAGGAGTTGAGGACTACATAGCCTTCCAGAAGCTTTCTGTTCAGCAGTTCCAATCAAGGAAAAGATATGGCTGTATCATATGCAACCCACCCTATGGTGAAAGACTTATGGACAGTGAAGAGGTTGAGAGGCTTTATAAGCAGATGGGAAGGGTGTTTACAAGCCTTCAGGATTGGTCCTATTTTATTCTGACTGCACATCCTGAGTTTGAAAGGTGCTTTGGAAGAAGATCTGACAAGAATAGAAAGCTATACAATGGAAGACTGCAGTGCTATTATTACCAGTATCTTGGACCATTGCCACCAATCAAGTACACTGAGGATTAAATAAAAAAGCTGGGCAGGAAATGCTCAGCTTTTTTACTTATAATACTAGGCATGCTATGCACGTTTATATGGTGATTCTATCTAGTGCCCATTGTACCTTGGTTAAGCACATCAAGGAATCTTAAGGAGTATATGTCACATACAACTAATACCCCAGTTTCAGGAGTTCTAAGAACTAAGTAACTGGCACCAACCTCTATTAATATTCCTGTTCTATCCTGTAGCAGGTTTTCTCCAACCAGGAACTGTGCACGTACGCTTCTTCCCTCGAACCTTCTTATATATCCCTGAAGGTATTCAGGGCTGAGAACGCCTGCTTCTCCTGTAAACCCTATTCCTGCCCCCGTGCTTGTGCCGGTGCCCATGCCGGTACCCATGTCCATACCGGTACCCATATTAGTTCCTGTTGTATCGGGCTGCTGTCTGGAATCATCAGAGCATCCGCAGGGGTAACGGAATAATGGTGGATAGTAGTACCCAAATTCTTCATCATCCTCAGGGCCATAGCTTTCAAATTGATTTTTTAAAGACATTTTTAACCTCCTATAATTAATCAGGTTTCATAATATTTTGGTGTTGGATTGTAGAAACAGTGTTGCGCTATTCTAAGCTGGTATACCCCTGATTTATTTACAGGGAAGTAGGTCTGGCAGTCAGGACTGTAGGGGTTGAAATACCATAAGGATACCTCCAGACCAGGAATCTGATTTCCTGATAAGGCCCAGTCTGCGGTCTGATAGTCTACTGCCCTGGGAGTAATAGAATAGATATTCTGGGGATTAGGCTGTCCGTATACAGTAGTAAGAGTACATGTAAACTGCCTATCTTGAAGAATAACGTTCCTTAATCTGCCTCTGTTAACTCTTGCATATTCACCGCAGCACACATGGACTCTGTTCATGACTACTGTGGCAACTCCTCTCTGGCCTTGCTGCCCTTCACCCTCAGCTTCACATCTTATAAGACGTGCAAAAAGCTCTCTGTCTGATAGGGGCATGATTTCACCTCACTTGCCTCGATTAATATAATATATACATTTGGAAAGAAAAAGGTTACTTGTCTTAGTGATTATATGTGTAAAATTATGGCAATCCTTTATATGAATTAATATAGCTGGAGGATGCCATGAAACGTATAAGAGAATTAGATATAATGCGTACAGCAGCAATGCTTTTGATGGTTGTGTATCATGTCATGTATGATTTAAGTAACTTTGCAGGAATTGCCATAAGCTACTATAAGCCACCCCTAAACCTTATAGGTAGGTTTTCTGCACTTGTTTTCATATTCCTTTCAGGTATAAGCAGTGGATTAGGCTCTAAGTCTTTAAAAAGAGGGGCTTTAGTATTTTCATGTGGTATGCTGATTACACTGGTAACCTTTATTTTTATCAGGGACAGCTTCGTAGTTTTCGGAATACTCCACCTGTTAGGCATATGCATGATGCTGTCTGCATTCATGAAAAAGCTACCTATGTGGATGCTGGTGTTTATAACTGCCATATCAGCTGCAGCCGGAGTGTATTTTAACAGATTGATAGTGGAAACCTGTGTACTGTTGCCAATTGGAATTATTAATGAGGGTTTTACCTCCATTGATTATTACCCATTGTTCCCTTATATATCTGTATTCATGGCAGGCATGATATATTATAGAATTTTTTATAATAAGAAAAAAAGCATATTCAACCTGGAGCCCAAAAATGATATAATAGAGAGGCTGAGCAGAAGATCCCTTCTTATCTATCTTATACATCAGCCTGTTATACTGGGAATATTATATATTGTTATTTTTATAAGGAAACTATAGACACCAGGTTAGGCAGGTATAAAAAGGGCGGGATTATTGCAGAGTTCATAGAAAAAATTATTTACTGACTGGAATGTTAACAGGGGCCTTTATCAGGTCCCTAGATTTATGCTCAAACACAAACGCAGTAAGCTTTAAAATACCAAGATTGGAGGCGATAATTTGGATAAGCTAGTAAACAGCAATTGCAGGAAATGTCCCGATTATATAAATGGCAGATGTAATGGAGGGGATCCAGACTGCCTGTGCAGATTCTGTCCTAGAAACATGTCTATATGTATTAAGGTAAGATGGTGCAGAGAAACTGAATCTCAGATAGTATTCGAGAATCAGGATTAAGGAGGACACAAATGAAAAACTTTAAAAGGTTTATGGGTTATTACAAACCATACAAGCTCCTGTTTGCGGCAGATATGCTATGTGCACTTATTGTATCAGCAGTTGACCTTACCTTCCCCATGATAGTAAGGTTTCTTCAAAACAATGTATACGTGCTTGAGGATGGGAAAGCTATAATTCGATATGTTGGTTATGCAGGGTTGATACTTGTGGGCATGTACATAATAAAATATTTATGTCAGCGCTTTATTACCTCCTGGGGACATATTATGGGTGCCAGGATGGAAACAGATATGAGAAGGAATTTGTTTAATCACCTTCAAAAGCTATCCTTTTCATATTATGACAACACCAATACTGGAAAGCTCATGTCAAGGATAGTGGCAGATTTGTTTGATATATCAGAGCTTGCTCACCATGGACCTGAGGATGTGGTTATATCAATCATAAAGATAATCGGTGCCTTTACCATACTGATAACTATCAATTCCAAGCTTACCCTGGTACTGCTTGTTATTACCGCTATAATGATTTACTTTACATACTACTGTAATAAGAGAATGAAACATACGTTTAAACGCAACAAAGAAGAGATTGCCAACGTAAATGCTATAATACAGGACAGCCTCTCTGGAATCAGAGTAGTAAAATCCTTTGCCAATGAAAGTGTTGAAAAACGGAAGTTTGAAAATGGGAACATGAGGTTTCTTAAAAGCAAGGAGGATAACTACACCATTATGGGCAGGATGTTCAGCGGAAGTGGTTTCTTCCAAGGGATGCTGTACCTTACGGCGGTATTAGGCGGAGGGGTTCTCATTGCCAATAAGGAGTTTAATGTACAAGATTTGGTAGTGTATATCCTTTATATCAATACATATCTTAATCCAATTGACAAGCTGGTTAACTTTACTGAACAACTGCAGAAGGGTGCTACTGGCTTTGAAAGATACCTGGAGATAATGGATACAGACCCAGAGATTGTAGACAGTAAGGATGCAGTAGAAATCAGCAATACAAAGGGAGACATAGAATTCAGAAATGTGTCCTTTGGATATAGCAGTAAAGAAAACGACAAGGTGCTTGAAGACATAAACATAAGCATACCTGCAGGAAAAACCTTCGCTTTGGTTGGTCCTTCAGGAGGCGGTAAGACTACACTTTGCAGCCTTATACCAAGGTTTTATGAAATAACCCAAGGGGATATAACCATAGATGGCATGAGTATTAGGAATATAAAGCTGGAATCCTTAAGAAACACCATAGGCATCGTACAGCAGGATGTATACCTTTTTACAGGAACAATCAAGGATAACATTGCTTATGGAAGAATAGGTGCCTCAATGGAGGAAATAGTTGAGGCGGCCAAGAATGCAAATATACATGAGTTTATTATGGGCCTTGATGATGGCTATGATACCTTTGTGGGAGAAAGGGGTGTAAGGCTTTCGGGAGGACAGAAGCAGAGAATATCTATTGCAAGGGTATTCCTGAAGAACCCTTCAATACTTATATTGGATGAGGCTACCTCTGCATTGGACAACGAAAGTGAAAGGTACATCCAAAGGTCTTTGGATAAGCTGGCACATAACAGGACAACCGTGGTTATTGCCCACAGACTCAGCACCATAAGGAATGCTGACGAGATAATAGTTCTTACAGATGAAGGAATCAAGGAAAAAGGAAACCATGAGGAGCTTCTGAAGAAAAATGGAGTTTATTCAGAGCTTTATAACATGCAGTTTGAAGGAATGTCTTGATAATGTAAGAAGTAATATTAAATTGAATAGTTCATATAGTAAATCCTCCCTGATAAGCCGGGGAGGATTTACTATATATAGAATATAAAATGTTTCAAATGTTTTATTCCAGTATGTTGCTTGTTATGAAGTCTACGTCCCAGGAGGCTAAGCGTTCACCATCTTCGGGCTTGTTTACTGTCCAGCAGTTTACCTCTACACCCTTAGCATGACAGCTTTTAATTCGCTCTGCTGTAAGCTGGTGGTAGTCAATATCAAGTCCCATACCAAGCTGCCCAAGTTTATCTGGAAGGCTGTTATCCCATTTATCTGACAGATACTGCATCTTAAGCATGGGATATTTGTTCTTTAGCGTGGTCAGGTTGCTTAGTGCAAAGGAAATGAATATAGTATGTTCCAGGTAATTATAGCTTTTTACTATGGAAACAGCTTTGTCCAGGTTTTCAGGAGAGAAAATCCCTTTTAGTTCAAGCACAGCAGCTTTATTATATTTGCCGCATATGGAAAGGTACTCTGCAAGCGTCGGAATATGTAAATCCATACGGACTCTGCTTCCATCTATATCAGGAAGCACCAGCCTGTTCAGCTGGTCCATAGGCTCCTGTTCAATATCGTAGCTTTCTCCAAGAAGTCTTTTAGTATCCCTGTCATGCATAACAACAAAATAACCATCAGGATTTGGATGTATATCGGTTTCAATTCCTGCATAGCTTCTGTTACCTGCAGCCACAAAGGCTGCACAGGTGTTTTCTGTCTCCAGACCACTGACACCCCTATGGGCAATCATCTGTGTGCTCCATTTTTTTATTTTTATAGTGTTCATGTATTACACTTCCTTTTAATATTTCTATTTTAAAGAAGGTACTATTAGCACGGAAATTATTACCTTGTCAGCTCATTAATGACAGACAGGGTATATTCTATATCCTCAGGAGAATTGAAATACCCAGGACTGAACCTTACTGTTCCTTCAGGCATTGTTCCCAGGGTTTTATGGGCTGAAGGGGCACAGTGGAGGCCTACCCTTGTCATTATACCGTAATCCTTATCCAGTCTGAAGGCAATTTCCGAATTGTCATGCTGGGGAAAATTCAATGAAATAACAGAGGTTCTGTTATCTATTCCCTTTAGACCTATTAATTGTACGTTGTTCATAGAGAGAACTCCATCAAGGAACTGCTTCGTCAGCGCCATTTCCTTAGCATGTATGTTATGGATTCCTATTTCGTTTATAAACTTAAGGGAGGCATTTAAACCGAATATACCGGGAATGTTAAGGGTGCCTGATTCATATTTGTCGGGCATGAATACAGGCTGCTCTTCGGATTCAGAAAGGCTTCCTGTTCCCCCCTCTATAAGAGGCTCCATTTCTGGTACCAAATCAGGTGAAATAAGGAACCCTCCAATGCCCTGAGGTCCCATTAAACCCTTGTGTCCCGTAAAGGCAAGTATGCTAAGGTTAAGCCTTTGGAAGTCAATGTCAAGAACTCCTGCAGTTTGAGCGGAGTCCATTATGAAATAAAGTCCATGCCTCCTGCATATTTCTCCTACCTGCTCTACAGGCAGCAGGGTGCCGCATACATTAGAGCCATTAGTCATGATTACAGCCTTGGTTTCCGGGCGTATGAGAGCTTCAACACCTTCAGGATCTAATGTGCCATCTGAATTACACTGTACCCTGTCAAAAAGCACTCCTCTTTTAGACATATTTGTTAGAGGTCGCATGACTGCATTATGCTCCATGGAGGAGACTATTATATGGTCACCTGATTTAAAAAGCCCCTTTATAATCATATTAAGGCTGGTTGTAATGTTAGGGGTGAATACCACATTTAAAGGATTTTCAAATTTAAATAAGGAAGAAAGCATTTCTCTGGTGTTATAAACAACCTCTCCTGCGGCATAGGAGCATTCATAGGTGCCCCTGCCAACATTCCCGCCAATGTTATTTATATACTCGCTTACTGCGGAGGCAACAGTGGGTGGTTTTGGAAAGGTAGTTGCAGCATTATCTAGATATATTTTTCTCATTTTTTATCCCTCCAAGTTTATATTATATCAAAAATACTATTATATATATAGAAAAAGGAAAATGTAATAGAAGCATTTATATTATAATATAATTCTATGGCTTTTTATTTAACTATTACGTTTTAAATGTAAAAAACTTGAAAATATAAAAATATGTGGGTATAATGATAAAGATAAACAAATATTTGTTCATAATAAAATAAATGGCAGGTAAATCCGGCTTATTTTAGGGGGGACGTTTTAGATGGAGCTTTACATTAAACAATTGGATAAAAAGATACAGCCGCTTGGCATGGGCGGCTGGGCCATTGGTGGTGTGTGGGGGCCAAAGGATCTTGCCCTTGGGTGGTCATCTGTTGATGACAGTGAATCTATAAAAGCGCTAAGGTATGCCTACGACGAGGGAATACGACTGTTTGATACTGCGGCTACATATGGCTATGGCCATAGTGAAAAGGTTTTAGGAGAGGCTTTGCAAGATGTAAGGGATAAGGTTTTGATTGCGACTAAATTCGGATGCCCATGCGACGATGTGAAAAAGGAAGGTCTAGGGAACAATGTAGAACGAAAATCCATCATTGCTGAATGTCATGATTCACTTAGAAGGCTTCAGACTGATTATATTGACATTTATCAGCTTCATGTACAGCCGCTAGAGCAGGAAAAGGCTGAGGATGTAATTGAGACACTTGAATACTTGAAAAAAAGAGGTGATATCCGTAGCTATGGGTGGAGTACGGACACTCCAAAGGAAGCAGAGATATTTTTAAAGCATCCATCTTGTAGTGTAATACAATTTGATCTGAATATATTTGCAAATAATGAAAAAATGATTGAACTTCTAGAGCAATATAATACTATAGGATTAAACAGGCAACCCTTAGCAATGGGGCTGTTATCAGGCAAATATAATATAAACAGCAGATTTCCAAAGGATGATATAAGATCAGAAGAAATAGACTGGATGGTTTACTTTAAGAAGGGTGTGCCCAATAGTCAGCTGCTTCACAAGCTGGAAGCAATACGTGAAATAATTACATCTGGAGGACGTACTATGGCACAGGGAGCGCTGGCATGGATTTGGGGGAGAAGTAATCATATGGTGCCTATACCTGGGTTTAAGAGTATTAAACAGGCTGAAGAAAACATCCGCGCACTTGAATTTGGCCCGTTATCTAAAAAGCAGGTTGATGAGATAAATGAAATTGTAAAACTGTAATGACAAGTTGACAACAGGAAATGGCTGTGATAATATGATAAAAAACAACCTTTAAACTAGTCCAGAGAGGCTAAGAAGGATGGTTATTAAGCGATAGTAGTTTACTTGTATATAACTATGCCTTCCAAAGCGGAAGGCATTTTTTTATGCAGTTTATAACCTCCATTAACTGGCTTTCAGAAGTATAAGGGAATACTGATTATTGAAAGGGGTAGTAATCGTGTTAAAGGACAGACATCTATTAGACCCAATGGATTTTACTGTGGAGGAGATTGATGAGATTACAGACTATGCACAGAGGATAATAGAATCACCAGAAAAATATGCACACATATGTGATGGAAGGCTTCTGGCAACGCTTTTCTATGAGCCAAGTACCAGAACCAGGTTCAGCTTTGAGGCTGCAATGCTGAGACTTGGAGGAAGTGTAATAGGGTTTTCAGAGCCTAACTCCTCATCTGTTGCCAAGGGCGAGAGTATAGGGGACACCATAAGAACTATTGCCTGCTATGCTGATATAGCAGTTATGAGGCACCCAAAGGAGGGTGCTCCAAGAGTTGCATCACAGTATTCCGAGATTCCGGTAATAAACGCTGGGGACGGAGGACATATGCACCCCACCCAGACACTTACAGATATACTTACCATCAAATCAATTAAAGGAAGTCTTTCAAACCTTACATTAGGCTTCTGTGGAGACCTGAAGTTTGGAAGAACCGTCCATTCACTTATTAAGGCCATGTCCAGATATGAAAATAACAAATTCGTACTGATTTCACCAGAGGAGCTGAAGGTTCCAGACTATATAACTCATGAGGTTTTAAAAAAGAATAATATAGAGTTTCAGCAGGTTGAAAAGCTGGAGGATGTAATAGATACCCTGGATATATTATATATGACAAGGGTACAGAGAGAAAGATTCTTCAATGAGGAGGATTATATCAGGCTAAAGGACAGCTATATACTCACTGGAGAGAAGCTTAAAAAGGCAAAGTATGACATGATAGTACTTCATCCTCTACCAAGGGTTAACGAAATAGCATACGAAGTTGACAGTGACCCAAGGGCCTGTTATTTCAAGCAGGCAAAGTATGGCATGTACGTAAGAATGGCTCTTATAGCTAAGCTTTTGGGGGTGGATAAGGAATGTTAACAATAAATAGTATTAAAAACGGAGTAGTAATAGACCATATCAAAGCAGGCGTTGGAATAAAGCTATTTAATTACCTGGGACTGGATAAGGCGGATTTTACAGTTGCACTTATAATGAATGCCACAAGCTCCAAGCTTGGGAAAAAGGATATAATCAAAATAGAAAATGCCATAGACATAGATTATCAGGTTTTAGGTCTCATAGACCCAAACATTACAATAGATGTAATTGAAAATGAAATTATAAAGGAAAAAATACATCTCCATCTTCCTGAAAAGGTTGTGGATATACTTGAATGCAAGAATCCAAGATGTGTCACCACTGTTGAGAAAAGCATCCACCAGGAATTTTACCTTGTAGACAAGGAAAATGGGGAATACAGGTGCAGATACTGTGACGAGATACACAGACTGCCAGGGTTGAAGTAATGGACAGCTTGCTTATAAGAAATGCAAGGCTTATAGACAGCACTAGGGATTTTAATGGAGATTTATTAATTGTCAATGGGAAAATAGGGAGCCTGGGAAAAGACATCTCTGGGTCTGCTCCTGAAGGATGCAGTATTATAGACGGAGAAGGGCTTGCCCTTATGCCTTCCTTTACAGACCTGCATTGCCATTTCAGAGATCCCGGTTTTACCTATAAGGAGGATATATTAAGTGGAAGCAAGGCTGCAGTAAGGGGAGGATATACTTCAATTAACCTTATGCCAAACACCAGGCCTGTATGCAGCAGCATGGGTGTGGTGGATTATGTTCTAACCAAAGCTAAGGAATATGGTCTTGTGGATGTTCACCAGTCAGTATCCATAACAAAGGATTTTTCTGGAGAAAGCATAGCTCATCTTGAGAGCTTGAAACCATATGTAAAATTTATATCAGAGGATGGGTTTGGAGTGGACAGCGATGCCGTTATGCTTAAGGCCATGATGAAAGCAAAGGAGCTGGGGCTTGGCGTAATGTCCCACTGCGAAAACAGGGCACTGTCAAAAGAGGATATGAGGCTTGCAGAGGATGTGGAAACCATAAGGAATGTAGGCCTTGCCAGGTACACAGGATGCAGGCTCCATGTTTGCCACGTAAGTACAGAATATTCATTAAAGGAGATTCTGCGATCTAAAAAGGATGGAGCAAAAGTTACCTGTGAGGTAACCCCACACCATATTGCACTGACAGAGGGAACTAAATACAGGGTAAATCCACCGCTGAGGAAGAAGAGTGATGTAGAGGCAATCATAGAGGGGATTAGGGAAGGCTGGATTGATGCTATAGCAACTGACCATGCTCCCCACACTCATGAGGACAAGGAAGGTGGGGCTCCCGGGATGGTTGGCCTTGAGACTGCTTTTTCTGTGTGCTATACAGAGCTGGTAAAAAAAGGTCATATAAGCCTGGGCAGGCTGGTACAGCTTATGTCTGAAAGACCCTCGGCCATACTTGGAATAGAAAAGGGAACCCTTATCATAGGACGAAATGCTGATTTGGTATTAGTAGATTTGGATAAAGAAATAACCATAGACAGCAGATGCTTTGCTTCTAAGGGAAAAAATACACCCTTTGATGGAAGAAAATACTTTGGAGAGGTTATAACAACTATAAAGGGTGGGAAGGCAGTATATATGAAGGAGGATTGCAGCTTATGATAATAGACAGGCTGTATGAAAGTGTAGAAAAAAGAGGACATGTGTGTGTAGGACTTGATACTGACTTAAGCTATATTCCAAAGGGCATTTTAAATAAATACACCAGTGAAGAGGATGCTCTGTTTGAGTTCAACAAAAGAATAATAGATGCCACAGAGGACGTAGCGGCCTGCTACAAGGTCCAGATTGCCTATTATGAGTCCCTGGGGCTTAAGGGACTATGTGCCTATAAAAGAACCCTGGAATACCTAAGGGATAAAAGATGTATTGCCATAGCGGATATAAAAAGAGGGGATATTGCAAAAACAGCTGAGATGTATGCAAAGGCCCATTTTGAAGGTGACTTTGAAAGTGATTTTGTTACTCTAAGTCCTTATATGGGATCAGACAGCATTGAACCCTATCTTCCGTATGTAAAGCATAAGGAAAAGGGATTGTTTGTACTTGTGAGGACCTCAAACAAAGGAGCTCAGGACCTGCAGTATATAGAGGACAAGAGCGGTGTAAGGCTCTACAGGCATACAGCAGATAAGCTGTACTTCATGGGGAAGGACTATATGGGTAAATATGGATATAGCTCCATTGGTGGAGTAATGGGATGTACCCATCTGGAGGAAGGCAGACTGCTGAGAGAGGATTACAAAAATATGTTCCTGCTTATACCTGGCTATGGTGCCCAGGGAGGAGCTGCCAAGGAGGTTGCTGTATACCTTAGAGATGGAAATGGAGGAGTTGTTAATTCCTCCAGGGCAATACTGCTGGCATATAGGAACAAGGAGAATGGGGAAAGGCAATTTGACCAGTATGCAAGACAGGAGGCTTTGCGTATGAGGGAGGAGATAATAAATGAAGCAGGAGTATGTGGAAGGTAAGATAAAGACAAATATAGCAGTTGCAGAAAATATATATAAAATAGCTATTAAAGGAAGCTTTACAGCAGAGCCGGGACAGTTCTATATGCTGAGGGCATGGGAGGAGGAGCCGGTTCTTTCAAGGCCTGTTAGTGTACACAACGTTTGTGATGACTCCATAGTATTTCTCTATCAGGCAAAGGGCAGGGGAACAAAGCTTCTAAGCAGACTGAATAAGGGAGACAGCATAAAGCTATTAGGTCCCTGTGGAAGCGGATTCCATACAGAAAGGCTGGGAGGAAAAATTGCCATAGTTGGGGGAGGAATAGGACTTGCCCCCATGCTTTATACAGCAGAATGCTTACAGAACTGCCAGGTGGATGTGTATGCAGGTTTCAGAAACAGTCCTTATCTGATAGACGAGTTTACAAGAGCTGCTGATAATGTGTACATTACAACAGAGGATGGCTCCGAGGGCCACAAGGGGTATGTAACTGATATATTCAATCCATTGGAATATAACAGCGTACTTTGCTGTGGACCCCAGATAATGATGGAGAAGGTAGTTAAAATGTGCCTAAGCTGTGCTACACCTGTATGGGTATCCATGGAAAAGCATATGGCCTGTGGTATAGGAGCCTGCCTTGTATGTACCTGTGGTACTAAAAAGGGAGTAAAGAGAACCTGCAAGGATGGCCCCGTATTCTCCGGCAGGGAGGTAGAATGGGATGCTTAAGGTAAGTCTTTGCGGAATAGATATGAAAAATCCAGTGATTGCAGCATCTGGTACCTTCGGCTTTGGAGAGGAATATAACCAGCTTTACGATGTATCAAGGCTTGGGGCCATTTGTACTAAGGGGCTTACACTTGAGAGAAGGGGAGGTAACAAGGGTATAAGAGTTGTAGAAACAAGGGGAGGAATGATGAATAGCGTAGGTCTCCAGAATCCAGGCGTCAGGGACTTCATCGAAAATGAGCTTCCGACTATGGAAAAGCTGCAAATCCCTATTATAGCAAACCTGGGAGGAGCCACCCTGGAGGATTATATAAAAGGTGTGGAGCTTCTGAATGGAACCTGTGTAGACATGATAGAGCTTAACATATCCTGTCCTAATGTAAAGGCTGGAGGTATGGCCCTTGGAATCAAGTCCAGTATAGCCTATGAGGCAGTGTCACAGGTGCGAAGGGCCTGCAAAAAGCCTCTTATGGTAAAGCTTTCACCTAATGCTGAGGATATAGTTGACATGGCATATAAATGCTGCCAGGCTGGTGCAGATGCACTATCCCTTGTAAATACCTTCAAGGCTATGGCTATAGACATATATAAAAGAAAGCCTATGTTCGAGAATGTTACAGCAGGACTTTCTGGACCTGCCATAAAGCCCATAGCACTGAGGATGGTTTACGAGGTGTGCGGAGCTGTTGATGTACCCGTAGTTGGTATAGGCGGAATAGCTACAGCCCAGGACGCCATTGAGTTTATAATGGCAGGGGCTAGCGCAGTGCAGATAGGTACGGCGAACTTTATGAATCCGGCAGCTTGCCTAGATATAATAGAGGGTATGAGAAGCTTTATGGAGAAGCAGGGTATAGAAAATATTTGGGAAATAAGAAACATAATAAGGAGAGGATAAAATGGTTATAGATATATTGAAGGAATCAGGGGCTTTGCTTGAGGGCCACTTCCTGCTTTCCTCTGGAAGGCATAGTAACAGGTACTGTCAGTGTGCAAGGCTGCTCCAGTATCCAGACAAATCAGAGCAGGTACTTAAGGTAGCAGTAGAAAAGCTGAAGGATGTGGTTTTTGACATGGCTGTTGGGCCAGCCATGGGAGGAATAATAGTAGCCTATGAAATAGGAAGACAGACAGGAAAGCCAGCTATATTCGCTGAAAGAGAAAACGGAGAGATGACCTTGAGAAGAGGCTTTGAAGTAAAGGAAGGCCAGAAGGTTATAATAACAGAAGATGTTGTAACAACCGGAAAGTCATCCATGGAGGTAGCAGATATGCTGGAGAAAATGGGGGCAGTGGTTGTAGGAATAGCCTGTATAGCAGACAGAAGTGATAATACCCTGCCTTATCCTATATACAGCTGTGTAAAACTGGATATACAAAGCTGGGACAAGGATGAGTGCCCGTTGTGCATTAAAGGCTTGCCATATGTAAAGCCTGGAAGCAGGAGTACCATTAAATAGTTTTTAAAGAATGAAAGTGGGTGTCGCAATTGCGACATCCATTTTTTTATTCAAAAAGAAATTAAAAATCGTATCAAGGTGTGATATACTATTATCTGTGTTTTTTAAACGTTTTGTGGATATAATCATAATATATGATGTGGACTAATTTTAAATATTATTATATCTATGTTTATGGTAAAATAAAGACGGGCAAAAATGCTAATAGGTGTAAAAACATATGTTTAGGATGTTTCCCAGCGCTGCCTAAGTATACGATAGTAAGAACGTATAAAAAGAGTGAAGAATACTGTAGGGGACGGACTTTGTGCCGTCCCAGGACATAGTCAAGCTTCGGGCGGGCTCAGGAACACCTCCTAAATGAAGGAGTTCCGCCCCTACGGTAAAGGAAGTTTTAATATGATGTTTGTGCCATAAGCAAAGTAAGGGACATGGTGACAAGAGTGTGTAATAAGGAGTGTTTAAAATGATTGTTAACATAGATGGGATGGATATATCATACAAGACAGCGGGAAAAGGAAAAAAACTGCTTCTTCTTCATGGCTGGGGAGGCTGCGTTGACAGCTTTCTGCCTACATTCAACTATCTTTCTCAGTTCTTTGAGGTCTATGCACTGGACTTTCCTGGACATGGGAAATCATCTATGCCTCCTGAGGAGGGGTGGAATGTGGATGATTATATGAAAATAACCCTGGGTTTTATGGATGCCGTAGAAATAGAAAAGGCAGATATAATAGCCCATTCCTTTGGAGGAAGGGTATCTATACTTTTAGCTTCCAAGCATCCTGATAGGGTGAATAAGCTGCTTCTAACAGGAAGTGCAGGGCTTATACCCAAAAGGACCTTTAAATACTACTTTAGAGTATATAAGTTTAAACTTCTAAAGAGGTTATATCTGGCATTTACTGTAGGTAATAATAAGAAAGAGAAGCTTGAGAAATTCTATAAAAAATATGGCTCAGGGGACTATAAAAATTCAGGGGCACTAAGAAAGACCTTCGTAAAGGTTGTAAACCAGGACCTGAGGCCATATCTTCCAGGTATTAAGGCTCCAACCCTACTTATCTGGGGAGATAATGACGAGGCTGCACCTTATTATTTTGGACAGATAATGGAAAAGGAGATTCCTGATGCGGCACTGATAACCTTCAAGGGAGCAGGGCATTTTGCCTACCTTGAGAAAAATGGGGAGTTTAATGTAATTGCAAAGAAATTTTTTGAGGGGAATGAATGAGTATGGTTTTGTATATTAAAATAATTGCTGCAGCCCTATTTTGTGTAATGGTATTCCTTCAGAATAAGAGATACCTTCATATGGCACAGCTGGAAGGCTATAAGCCAAACCAATACTGGTGGTGGCTTAAGGCTAACATAATGAGCATAGCCAAGAGGCATATATTGTTTCCTGCAGGTGCACTTGTGCTTTGGATTGCAGTAACTCTTACAGGAGAAAAGCTGCTATCTGCATGGATTACTCTGGCTGTATGGTGCCTGATTGGAGGCTATGTGCTTTATGCTGATTTAAGCTCAAAGCAGAAGGCCAAGAAGGTGTTAGTATTTACCCAAAGGGCTTCCAGACTTTTTGCTGCAGCCCTTATACTAATGGTGATTTGGACTGCCTTAGGCTTTATATTCATAAAGTCTCCAGCTGCATACCTGCTTTATATTTCGGTATTGAATTTCCTTATGGCTTTCAACATGCTTTTAGCTGTTCAGCTTATGTTTCCAGTGGAGATGCTCATTCAGAGGGGGTTCTATAAATCAGCCCAGAGAAAAATAAGCAGTATGAAGGACCTTAAAATAATTGGTATTACTGGAAGCTATGGAAAGACAAGCACCAAGTACTTTGTAAAGACAATACTTTCAGAAAAATACAATACTCTTATGACACCTGAAAGCTATAATACCCCTATGGGTATAACAAGGGTTATCAGGGAGCAGCTTAATGAGGAGCATGAGGTTTTTGTATGTGAGATGGGCGCCAGGTATAAAAAGGATATAAAAACCTTAGTGGAGCTTGTTCATCCATCCATAGGAATTATTACCTCCATTGGTCCCCAGCATCTTGAAACACTTAAATCCATAGAAAACGTGGCAAAGACCAAGTTTGAGCTGGTGGACGGACTGCCTGATAGTGGTACAGCTATACTTAATGGGGATAATGAGTGGTGCCGCATAAATTCAAAAAATTATAATCTGGAAACCTGGTTTTATGGAATTAATGATAGCAATGTAGATTGTATGGTAACTGCCAAGGATGTAAAAAACACCAGGGATGGCTTGAAGTTTACAGCTGTGCTTAAGGATGGCAGGGAGATACTATGCCATGCACCTATACTTGGAAAGCATAATGTAAGCAACATATTATCAGGAATATGTGTAGCACTTAAGCTGGGTATGACACCTGAGGAGATACAGAGGGGAATAGGAAAAATCAAGCCGGTTCCCCACAGACTTGAAATTATGGTGGGTGCAAACGGGGTTACTATAATTGATGATGCCTTTAATGCCAATCCGGTAGGAGCGAAGGCTGCACTGGAGACAATAAAGGAGATGGAAGGCGGAAACAGGATAGTTATAACCCCAGGCATGGTTGAACTTGGAGCCATAGAGCAGGAGGAGCACAGGAGCTTTGGCAGGAAGATAGGTGAGTGCTGCGATTATGCAATACTTGTTGGAGGTAAAAGGACCATACCTATTGCAGAGGGCATAAGGAGCACAGGCTTTGATGAGAATAAAATATTTACTGCTGCCAATCTTGATGAGGCTACCATACAGCTGGGAAAAATCGTTAAGCCTGGTGATGTGGTGCTTTTCGAAAATGATCTTCCGGATAACTATAACGGGCAGTAGCTTTATAAAATTCTAGTAAAATGATATAATGGTAAATATTAAAGCTTTTAATAGGAGGAAATAAATGTCTAAGTTAAACGTATGTGTCATGTTCGGTGGACGCTCTGTAGAGCATGAGGTTTCAATCATAACCGGGCTTCAGGTAGTAGAGAACATTGACAAGGGGAAATACGATGTTACACCTCTTTACGTTGGTAAGGATGGAGACTGGTATGTTGGCGAAGAGCTTACCAATATAAAAAACTATAAGGATATTAAGGGACTTTTATCAAGGTGTAAAAAGGTATATCTTCCACCGGTGCCCTCCTCAAAGCAGCTGCTTTTCTGCAACCATAAAAGCGGTTTGTTTAAGAAGGAGCCTGAGGGTATTAAAATAGACGTAGTGTTCCCGGCCTTCCATGGAATGCATGGGGAGGATGGAACCGTACAGGGCCTTTTTGAACTATCAGATATACCCTATGTAGGCAGCCGTGTTACAGGCTCTGCTGTAGGAATGGATAAAATAATAATGAAGGACATATTTAAGGCTAACGGAGTTCCAATTGTTAACTACACCTGGTTTTTAAGAAAGGACTATGAAACAGATAGTAATAAGATAATCAGCTCAGTAGAAGAGACACTGAAATATCCTATGTTTGTTAAGCCCTGCAGCCTGGGCTCAAGTATTGGTATAAGCAAGGCAAAGGATAAGGAAGGACTTATAAATGCCATAGAGACTGCAGTAAGGTATGACAGAAAGATAATAGTAGAGGAAGCCTGTGAAAACCTAATGGAGATTAACTGCTCTGTTATGGGATTCGGAGGGGATTATACTGCCTCACTGTGCGAGCAGCCTGTAGCCTGGGAGGAATTCCTGAGCTTTGATGACAAGTACATGAGATCGGGAAACACCAAGGGGATGAAGGGGCTTTCAAGAAAGGTTCCTGCACCTATATCTGATGAAAAGACAAAGGAAATACAGGACCTTGCAGTTAAGGTTTTCAGGGTGTTGGATTGTTCTGGTATTTCAAGAATAGATTTTATGCTTGACCAGAAGCAGGATAAGGTATATGTAAATGAAATAAACACCATGCCTGGCTCCGTGGCCTTCTATTTATGGGAGCCCATGGGAATCTCCTTCAGGGACCTAATAACAAAGCTTATTGAGCTTGGTATAAAGGGAAGTGAGGAGTATAGAGAGAACATATATACCTTTGATACAGCTCTTCTTGACAAGGTAAGCCTTGGAGGAGCCAAAGGAGCAAAGGGTGGAAAGCTGACAAAGTAATGGTATTGTTATAAAGAAAGAGAGAAGCAAAATATGACTTCTGAATTTAAATATTACTGAAGAAACTGCCTTTTCCGAAAGGACTATGGTTTACCAAAGTTTCTGGAAGTATGTGTTAGATAAACAGTTCCTTGTCTACTTAACGGGGAGCTGTTTATTTATGTGTGGATGTGTATTATTAATGTTAATCAATATAATACATAGAAGGACTTATAAGAATCATATGAAATTATATTTACAATTGAAGCCTCTGTAAATCAGGGGTATTTTCAATATAAAGAATAATTATAAAAAATAAATCATTTTTATGAAGGTTATTTCAAATTCGTATAGAATATGGTAAATAATAACAAATGGTATAAAATACCATAATTTAAAGGAGGGGTTCTTATGACAACATTTATTAAAGCTGATGATGCCTGGTCACTATGGGCAATATTAATCGGCTGGGCTGCTATTAGTATTTGGTTGGAGCAAAAGTATAATTGGGCATCCAAGGTATCAGGTGCAGTGATTGCTCTTCTGGGAGCTCTCATATTAGCTAATCTTAAAATTATCCCAACATCCTCTGCGGTATATGATAATGTATGGGGATATGTAGTCCCTGTTGCTATTCCTCTTCTTTTATTTAAAGCTAATTTAAAAAAGGTTTTTAAGGAAAGCGGGCGCATGATAGGTGCCTTTTGGTTCCCTGCTATAGGAACCTGCGTTGGTGCATTTGTTGCAACAGCACTTTTGCACAATGTTATTCCACAGCTTGGAGAAATCGGTGGGATGATGACAGCAAGTTATATCGGTGGAGGTGTAAACTTTGTTGCAATGACAACTGTTTTTCACCCGGAGGAAAGCCTTGTAAATTCTACTATTGTAGCAGACAACCTTGTTATGGCAGCCTTCTTCTTTATATACCTGTACATTCCTGCAACAAAATTTTTTATAAAGAGATATAGAATGGCGTATCCTAATGCCGATGTTACTGCTGCATCAAAAGAAACACAGGAGAACAAGGTGGCTGCGTATTGGGGAAGGAAAGACGTTTCTCTAAAGGATATAGCACTTGCTATGGGTAGTGCTGTTATAATTGCTGCTGTCAGCAAAAAGCTTGGGGTATATTTGGGAGGCATAATTCCAAATGATAAAAATGTACTTTTTAATGTTCTTAACATTATGTTAAGCAATCAGTATTTTCTTATGACAACAATAACTGTTGCACTAGTAAGCTGTTTTCCGAAGTTCTTCGAAAATATCAATGGAGCACAGGAAATTGGTACCTTCCTTATATATATATTCTTTGTTGTAATAGGAGCACCAGCATCTATAACTGAAATTATTTATAATACACCTGCACTATTCCTTTTCTGCATAATAATAGCTTTATTCAATCTTCTGTTCTCACTGCTTGGGGGAAGGGTTACAAAGCTGACACTTGAAGAAATGATGCTGGCATCTAATGCTACAGTTGGGGGACCAACTACAGCAGCTGCCATGGCTATATCGAGAGGATGGGGCGATTTGGTTATTCCTGCACTTCTCTGTGGCATTTTTGGATACATAACAGGTAATTATTTTGGACTTTTTATGGGGAATTGGCTTATAAGCCTGTTCTAATAAGAAAAGCCAGACTGCTGTTAATTGACTGATAATTGTATGCTATTAAGGAGGTAGACAGAATGAGAATATTTGATGGGCACTCAGATATACTTACAGATATTACAATGGGAAGAATAAAAGGAGAAAAGCAAATCCTTAAAGAACATCATTTATAAGGCTGGAAGCTGGAGGAGTAGAAGCGACAATAATCCAAGAGCTTATTAACTTTCTAAGGCACAGGGGCTATAAAGAAGGGGATATACAAAGGATAGCATATGGCAATTTGGAAAGAGTTATAAGCAAGATTTTGATAAAATGATTAAAGGGTTGGGGAAGGTATTATTCCCCAACTATTTTTCGCCTTATTTATGTGGTATAATAGTAAAAAATGGCAAAGGGGGTAGAAAAATGGAAGGAAAGGAACTGCTATTTAAGCTAAGTGACAGCACCGGTGTTTCTGGAAATGAGCATGGATTGGGCAACCTGCTTCAGGAATACTTCGAAAAGCATGTGACGGAAACCAACGTTACCAAACAGGGCAATTTCATGGCCATCAAAAGAGGAGATGGAGGCGGAAAGCATAAAATAATGATAGCTGCCCATTCAGACGAGATAGGAATGATGGTGAAGGACATAGACGATAGAGGCTTTATATATTTTACCCGTGTAGGAGGGATTGATCCTAAAACAATACCTGCCCAGGAGGTTATAATACACGGAAGAAAGGAAGTGTATGGAGTAGTAGGGGCTAAGCCCCCACATGTGCTTTCAAGAGATGACATGGAAAAGGCCATAAGGCTGGAGGATATGAAAATAGACGTGGGCATGACTAAGGAGGAGGCTGAGCAGTATATTACTGTTGGCGACCTTATTACGGTGAGGCGTGACTGCATAAACCTTCAGGGTGACTTCCTGACAGGAAAGGCGCTGGATGACAGGGCAGGAATAGCCTCCATGCTGGAGTGTGCTATTGAGCTTGAGAGATTGAAGCATGATGCAGACGTATACTTTACTGCAACTGTAAGCGAGGAGGTTGGCGCCTGGGGAGCAAAGACTGCAGCTTATGAAATAAATCCCGATATTGCAATAGCCGTAGATGTTACCTTTGGTGATAAGCATGCAGGAGACAGGGTGAACATTGAATGTGGAAAGGGTGTTGAGATTACCGTAGGCCCTAATATACACCCGGAGCTTTCTAGAAGGCTTCTGGATATTGCAGATGAATATAAAATACCATATGCCATAGACGTCTGTCCTGGCCCTACAGGAACTGATGCATGGGCTATACAAATTGTCAGGGAAGGAATACCAAGCCTTTTAATATCAATACCTTTAAGATATATGCATACCTCAACAGAGGTAATAAGCTATAAGGATGTTGTCCTGACAGGAAGGCTCATGGCACTGTTCATAGCCTCAATAAGGGATTGGGGGGATATATATGCTTAAGGAATATACACAGGCCTTTGGGGTATCAGGCTGGGAAAAGGAAATAAGAGAGTGCATAAAAAACAGGGTGTCTTCCCTGGGAGAGGTCCGTACAGACAGTATGGGAAACCTGATAGTACATAAGAAGGGCAGCGCAAAAAGAGTAATGGTCGCTGCACATATGGATGAGGTTGGCTTCCTTGCAACAAAGCTTTATGATGATGGAAGAATAAGATTCTCACCTGTTGGAGGAATCGACCCAAGAATACTTATTTCTAAAAGAATAGTATTTGGAAGGACTGGTGTTAGAGGAGTCATTGGTGCAAAGCCTATACATCTTCAGAGTCCTTCTGAGAGAAATGCTCCTGTTAATGTAAATGAGCTTTTCATAGACATAGGGGTTTCCTCTAAGGAGGAGTCAGAAAAGCTTGTTAAGCTTGGAGACTATGCAGTATTTGAGAGCAATTATGTGGACATGGGTAAATTCATAAAATCTAAGGCGTTGGACGATAGGGTTGGTTGTGCCATACTGACAGAGTTGCTTGAGCATGAGTACGACCTGGATTTGTATGGAGTATTTACAGTTCAGGAGGAGGTGGGCACAAGAGGTGCCGCCATTGCTGCCTATGCAATAGAGCCTGAAATAGGGATTGTTCTTGAAGGGACTACCTGCGCTGATATTGCGGAAAAAGAAACGGATTTTGTTACAGCCAGTGGGGAAGGCCCGGCCATATCCGTTCTGGATAGGACATCCTCAGCCAATGGAAGGCTGCTGAAAAGGATTGTTGAGATCGCTGAGAAAAATAACATACCATATCAATACAGAAGAGGAGATGTGGGAGGAAATGATGCTGGAAAAATTCACAGGGCAAAGGAAGGCTGCATAACTGCAACCATATCAGTGCCCACCAGATATATACATTCCCCTATATCAATGATTAATAAGGATGACTATGCTAATACCTTAAAACTGGTACGTGAGGTACTTAAAAGCTTGGAAGGGGAGAAAAATAGCTTATGATGGATAATTTAAAAAGACTGCTTGAGCAGTTCGGACCCTCAGGAAATGAGGAAAAGATTGGTGATGAAATAGCAAACCAGCTGAAGGGCTATGTGGATGAAATAAAGAAGGACAGGCTAGGTAACGTAATAGCCATTAAGAAGGGAAAGGGCAGCGGCAGAATGATGCTGGCTGCACACATGGATCAGATTGGAGTTATGGTGACAGGAATAGAAAAGGAGGGCTACCTTAGGTTTACTCAGGTAGGCTATGTGGACCCATATACTGTTCTGTACCATAATGTAATATTTCCTGATGGAACCATAGGCACAATAGCAAGAGAAGAAAAAAAGAGCATAAAGGAATTGAAGCTCAGTAATCTATATATAGATATTGGTGCTACTACAAAGGAAGATGCAGCCTTAAAGGTATCCATAGGTGATTTCGGAGTATTCCAGACTGTACCATATCAAAATGGAACCAGGCTATCCTCAGGAGCCCTGGACAATAGAATAAGCTGCTATATTCTTATAGAGGCTGCAAAGAGAATAAAGGAAAGCTATATGGATCTTTACTTTGTATTTACAGTTCAGGAGGAAAGCTATACAAGCGGAGCAGCAACCTCTGCATATGCTATAGAGCCTGATTGTGCCATTGTAGTGGATGTTACAGACACTGGTGACACTCCCGAATGCTATAGGATGGCTGTAAGATTGGGAAAAGGCCCTGCCATAAAGGTAATGGACAGAGGCATGATATGCCATCCTGAAATGAAGCGCTATCTTGCAGACAAGGCGGCAGAACATGGCATAGCATATCAGTATG
>JAEZLD010000167.1 GCA_023415335.1 Bacillota bacterium
CTATGCTGGATAATAACCTGTCCGTTGTTAGACAGGTTTTTGAACTTCTTTTATTGTTAACCCTTATTTCATTATTGTTATAGCACTTTATATTGTTAAATTATTGTCACTATTAACTTATATAAACCCTTTTCCTTCATCATTGCATAAAGGCTCAATATAGCATATACTTATAGTTGATAACCTGAGAGAGGTTGATTGTAGCATGAAGATACTTGTGGATGCAGATGCATGTCCTGTTAAGGGCATAATTGTAAGAACTGCAAAACAGCTTGATATACCGGTTATAATGTTCATAGACACAAGCCATATACTAGATGACGGATATTCTGAGGTGGTAATGGTGGATAAAGGAAAGGATTCTGCAGACATTGCCTTGGCTAACAGAGCTGCCAAGGGTGATGTGGTAGTAACCCAGGACTTTGGCGTTGCAGCAATGGCATTGTCCAAAAATGCCTATGCCCTGAATCAAAATGGACTGGTATTTACCCAGGACAACATAGACAGGCTGCTTTTTGAAAGACATCTATCCCAGAAGGTTCGCCACGCAGGAGGGAAAACCACTAACCCCAGGAAAAGGACCAGATACGATGACCAGCGTTTTGATAAGGCCTTAAAAAGAGTAATTGAGCAGGCAATGGATGAAAATAGTAATATATAACCCTTCAGAAGCTTTAATATTCTGGAGGTTTTTTGTATATTAGCGGCTAAATCTGTTATAATACATTTATACTAAATATTAGGAGTGATAATATGGATAAAAATCCAGTGGTAACCATGGAGCTGGAAAACGGAGGAGTAATGAAAATAGAGCTCTATCCCGATATAGCCCCCAACACAGTAAGGAATTTCATATCCCTTGTAAGCAAGGGTTTCTATGATGGACTTATATTCCACAGAGTAATCCCAGGCTTTATGATACAAGGCGGAGACCCAGATGGAACAGGTATGGGCGGTCCCGGCTATTCCATAAAGGGAGAATTTAAAGCCAATGGCTTTAAGAATGAACTGAAGCATGAAAAGGGAGTCATCTCCATGGCAAGGGCAGCCAGCCCTAACTCAGCAGGCAGCCAGTTCTTCATAATGGTTGAAAAGGCACCTCACCTTGATGGCCAGTATGCAGCCTTTGGAAAGGTTACAGAGGGCATAGAATATGCTGATAAAATAGTAGCTACCCCAAGGAACTACAATGACAGGCCTAATACACCACAGATTATGAAAAAGGTTACTGTAGACACCTTTGGCGTAAACTATGGTGAAGTTGAAAAGGTTAAATAGGTTAAATCACAGGGCGGGCTCAGGAAAGCATCCTGAATGGATGCTTTCCGCCCCTACACACATCAACTGGTTGCCACAGCATAACAAAAGGCCATCGCATAATGATTTTTCAACCGCTAATGCAATAGCCCCACAGGTTTCTATCTGTTCTTCATGAACTCTTCTATCTCTTCAACTGTCTTTATAATATCCTTTGAAAGCACCTCACAGCCGTCATCAGTTATGAGTATGTCATCCTCTATCCTGACTCCTATTCCCCACTCAGGTATATATAAGCCTGGTTCATCTGTATAAACCGTACCAGCCTCAAGAGCCGTCCTTCCATCCTTAACATCATGGGTATCAAGTCCAAGAGGATGTCCTATGCTATGGAAATAGTATTTTTTAAGCTCGCTGTCCTCTTTTATAAGCCCAAGCTCCTTGCAGCCATCAGCCAGCACCCTTTGAGCTGCAGCTTCAAGCTGGAACTTGGTAACCCCTGCCTTGGCAGTCTCTATTACCACCTCATTAGCTTTAAGGACTATGTTGTAAACCTGCTTCTGCCTGTCAGTAAACCTACCGCTTACAGGGAAGGTTCTTGTAATATCAGCCTTATAATATTTGTATTCAGCTCCCAGGTCACAGAGGATAAGGTCGCTCTCTCCACACCTTGAGGTGTTGGAGGAATAATGAAGCACTGTTCCATTTATTCCGGCTGCCGCTATGGTCTTAAACGCAAAGTCCCTCACCCCATTAGCAGTTAATGTCTGGTTGAACCAGGATTCTATTTCATATTCCATCATTCCTGGGCGTGCATGCTCCATCATGCTGTATATTCCCATACGGGTTATATCTATAGCCTTTCTCATGAGCTCAACCTCTTCAGGGGATTTAAGTCCTCTGAGGTGGCATATCCTTCCGTATACGTTCTTTATAGCAACTGAAGGGTATCTCTTTTTAACATCAGCTGCAAACTCCTGAGGATATGTAGTTAAATCCCCCCAATTATCCCTTTCCAAATCCAGGTATATGTTTTCAATATCTGTATGGTTTATGAAAAAGTTAATCCTGTTTTCAAAGTTATCCAAATACCTTATGTCCTCAATACCACTTATTTCCTTTGCCTCTTCAGGCTTTATCTTCTCCCCGTACCATCTTGCAAAAACAGGATCTGACTTCTCTATAAACAGTATTTCCTCAGTAATGCCATTGGTCTTTGTCAATACAAGTATAGGGTTTTCACAGTCTATACCAGTAAGATAGTAAAAGTTCCTGTTAGGAGTAAATGGATAGTTCTCATCAGCCGACTTTTTAGGCGCCCTACCCGCAAAAACTATCACAGCTGAGTTGTCTTCAATGGAAGCTATAAGCTTCCTTCTGTTTTCATTAAAGAACTCCTTGTTCATAATTACACCCTCCCATTAGTAAAATAAAATACGGCCCACATCTAGTGTAAACCGTATTCAAATTATTTTCAATTAATTATTGTCTGTATATGTTTATAATATCCTTCAAGGCTGATGCAGCCGCTGCCCTTGGGTTAGATGCTCCGCCCATAACTGCAACCTTACCCATTATATCAGTTTCAAAAACTACTCCCTTTTCTGTTCCGTTTATGCAATAGAGCATACTCTCCGGACCTATCTCCTGTGGGCACACCTCAGCCTTAATACCATTATCCTCCTGATATGCCCTCGCAAGAAGTCTTATTTTCCTGCCGCTGTCCTCTGCACTTTTTACGTCCTCCAAGGTTACGTTTTCTATGCCCTGCAGCTTCACATCCTCTATTGAAATTTCTCCCTCCATGAAGCTGTTGGCCAGTATTACAAGCTTGATTGCGGAATCAATGCCTTTTACGTCATTGCTGCTGTCAGGCTCTGCAATACCATTTTTCTTTGCCTGCTCCAGTGCAGATGCAAAGTCCTGCTTACAGTTATGCATACAGGATAGTATATAACTGGTGGTACCGTTAAGCACACCCTCAATAGACTTTACTCTGCAGCCTGCAAGGCTATAATACCCTATATCCACTGTAGGAAGAGCGGCAGCAGCAGCCCCGCTGTATTTTACCTTTACCTTCTTTAAGGCAGCCAGCTCCATTATCCTTCTATAGCAGGTGGTCAATGCTGTTTTGGATATGAGTACAGCATCCATCCCCTGGTTTATAGCTTTTATCACATTATCACTAGAGGATCCCTCTCCCGAGGTAGCATCTACATACACATCCCCTGACATGACAGTGCCTGACATAAGCTTTATGCCACTTTTTGCAGCATAGCTCTTTATAGCTTCAGACCCCCTGCCGCACCCTAGCAGCTCCTTCATGTTGATGCAGCCAGGTGTAGCCATAGCTGATGCTGATTTTGCCGATACGCATGCAATTTCAAGCTCCAGGTTGTACTTCTGCTGTATATATAGCTTCTTCTCCATAAGGAGCCTTACAAACTCATACCCAACATTTCCATACCCGCATAGTACTATCTGTTTTTTCATAATCCTCTCTCTTTCGTATTTATCATAAATTATACTCTTACCTGGTTTTTTTCCTTATATATCTTTCCATTATAATATATCCTATATTTTTTGTAACTATTAACTTATTCAGGTCAGAATCAACTTATGCTCCTTATCGGTTTCCAGTGACTTAGAACAAGGTGCTCAATGATTCTTGTGTAAGGAGTACCACCTCCCAATTCCCCTCAGAGTTCTTCTTAAGCACCAGCTTGTAAAGCTTACTTGCTCCATCCTGGGTAGCTGTCAGATAGGACTTGCAATAGCCGGCGGAGGCTATGTCAGTTGCCAGATTCTCCCCATTTTTGCTCCAGAACTGAAGCTGGCCTATCTGTATATCAGCATCCTTAAGCATCCTCTCCAAAAGAACCCCTTCTTTTATCTGCTTCACATAATTTTCAATAAATAGCCTTACCTTATCTATATCCTGCTCTGTGGGGAAGGTACTAAAGCCTGTTACATACCATATGCCACTTTGCTTAATTAGCTCAAGAGACAGGTCTATAGATGTTTCAAGGCCAGAGGAATTATTAGCTGTTCCATTAATATAGGCTGATGCCCTTTCATAGCCATCACTGGTGTATTTTTTATAGCTTTTAAGGTACAGCTCCGTATCAAACTCTATACCTACAATCTCAATATTCTCCTTTATTGCCTCATACTGCTGCTCAATATCCAGTTTGGCTGACTGTGTAGGTGAATTTGTATTTACAAAACAGGCATCTATTTCTGATTGGGTTACACTCCTCATGTTGTGTATTCTCAGCCATATATTTGTAGCACTTCTGATGGTACTGAATAAAGCCTCATCTTCTCTTATGCTGCCACCCCCGGCTTTTAAGCTGCTAATAAGTGAGTTGTTCCTAAAATCTATCTTCTCCCAGGAGATCCCACCAATCCAGCCATATGCCCCATCAGGGGAAAGTGTAAACACAGGCCCTGAAACCTCCATAGAAGCTATATCCTTTCCCTCACGGTTTGCAATGTGTAGTATATAATCATTTTTATCCAGATTGCTGTTTGATTCAATATAGGCAATGTTGCCTCCATATACGAATTTAGCATCATAAATAAACCTATTGGTTAAGGTATTCCTTACCCCCATATCATTTACATCAGGATAATAATATAGCCCTGCTCCTGTTGAGCCAATATAGGCCATCTGGTTCTCATAGGAATCCCTGAATCTTCCGCTATCACCCTTATACACTACATTCCCACTACTGTTTACAATAAGCATACTGTAAGCAAGGCTTCCGGTGGTAGCCATGGAGGTGGCATAACGGTATTCATCGTTCAAAATTCCTCTATAATAAATATTCTCCTTTGCCTCATATGAATAAAGTACCTTATTCAAATCCAGATAATATATGTTACCATTTATAATGTTTGGGTGCTCTGTATAAATCCTGTCTCCCTCCGGAGACCACCCAAAGTAGGTAACAGAATCATTGGAGGTTTCACCTTCAAACATAAACTTATTATTAGCATTGTCATATATCCTTATCTCCTCACCTCCGCAGAACCCTACCACTGTGCCCTTGGAATTCCATTTTGCCATACTTATAAAGCAGATATTCCTGCACAGAACCCTTGTCTCAAAGGTTTCCATATCAAGCCTTATGAGATTTATGCGAGCAGACTCATTGCCTATGAGCATTGTGTCGTCTCTAGGCTGCTCATCACACCTTTCAGCAAGAAAAACCGAAGATCCATCGGGGGACACAGTAACCACTGCATAATCCTCATATTCTTGGGGTATCTTTTCATAATTAATATTTACAAACCGGTTTATTCCTTCCACGTCTAGCTTATTGCTTACAGCGTTTATGCTGCTTTGTATCTTGGATGACCCCTTTACAACCACAATTTCATTATCCTTTATTGAGGATGAGGCACAGGATGAAAAAAGCATGCATACAAACAGTATAGCCATATTATATATTTTCATAGATTTCACTCCTATTAATTATAATGAAACATGTTCTGGCATCGGAACCCTATAACTCATTTAGCCTCCGTAATAATCAAAACTCTATGGTTACAGTAGTGCCCTTACCTACCTGGCTTTCTATTTTCATTGTTGCCCCATGCTTCTTTACAAACTCACTGCTTATTGCCAGTCCTAAGCCTGCTCCCCCGTCCTTTCTTGAGCGTGCCCTGTCCACTCTGTAAAAGGGTTCAGTTATTTTCTGTAGCTGCTCCTGGCTTATTCCTTTTCCGGTATCCTCTACATACAGGTAGCTTCCCTGTTCGGAATGGCCACAGCCTAAGGTTACCCTGCCTTCACTGCTGCAGGCATTAATGGCATTGTCCGCAAGGTTCATTACCACCTGCTTTATAACATCGTAATCTATGCTGGCTACACACTCCTGAAGCTTAAGCTTTAGCTCCACACCCTTGTCCTCTGCCTTTATAATCATTACTCCATTTACATCCTCCATAAGCTTCCTTATATCGTAACTCCTCCTATCAAGAGGATTTTCCCTGGTAAGTATCATGCTCATCAAATTAGATATCATCCTCTGCATTCTTATGCCTTCTGAATTTATGTAGCCGATGGATTTGTGGAAGGTTTCCTCTTCATAGGGTATCTGCTGAAGAATGGATGAATAGCCTATAACCGAGGTAAGGGGAGTCTTAAGCTCATGGGTAAGATTATCTATAAATCGCTGCTTCCTTTGGGCCTCATCTTCCAGAACAAATATCTTGTTTTCCACCTCATCTGCCATCATGTTAAACTGTTCTCCAAGCACTCCTATTTCATCACTGCTTGATACCTGTACCCTCTGCTTGAAGTTTCCTGAGGCTATGCTTTTTGCAGCATCTATAAGCCTGTATACGGGCTGCAGCACCACCTTGGCCATTCCCAGTATGAAGATGGTTACAATGGTGAGTCCTGCAATGGCAGCCTCAAGGAAATAGGTATACAGCTTGGTGCTCTGTTCGTCTATATAGGTAATATCCTTTACTGTACAAACAATAATCCTGCTGCTATGTACTGAAACCACATTGGTAATATAAAGAAGGTGCTTTCCCTCTACCTTTCTTAATACATAGTTTCTTCCCTGGGTAAGAGCTGTTTTAAGCTCCTGCCTGTCCCCGTCCATTTTATAAGGAAGGTTTGATGCAAGAAGATTCCTTCCCTTACTGTATACCTCCATGTAGTTCTCCTGGGTAGCAAACATGTCCACTACAGATGAGGCATAATTTTCAATGTCTGGTCCCTCTCCGAATAGCTTTTTATTGCTGAGAAGATAAAGTGTAAGCGTCAGGTGGGTGTTCTCCTCCTCATCAAGGCACCTTTGTATCTCCCTGTTCATCATGCTGTTGAAGGTGCTGGTAATTACTATGGCACCAGTGGCAGCAAGGGTTATAAAATAAACTCCCATACATAAGAGGAGTATCTTCCATTTAAATTTCACGGCTATACCTCCATGCGGTACCCTATTTTATACACAGTAGTTATCTTTTCTGTATGAAGCTTGCTTCTTAACCTTTGGATATGCATGTCTACTGTTCTGGTGTTACCTTCAAAATCAGTTTCCCAAACCACCTCAAGAAGCTTCTCCCTTGAGAAGGCAACCCCTTTATTTTCCACCAATACCTTAAGCAGCTCAAACTCTTTAAGTGTAAGGTCTATCTCCTGCTTTCCTTTGTATACCTTTCTCTGGCTTGGAACAATGGTTATATCATCAAATGTCAGTATTTCACTGGGATTGCTTGTCCTTCTTAGTAACGCCTTTATTCTTGCAATAAGCTCTATACCCTCAAAGGGCTTTGTTATGTAATCGTCTGCCCCAAGGCTGAAGCCCATAACCTTATCCTTAAGACTGTCCTTGGCTGTAAGAAGTATTACAGGTATGTTTCTTGAGGTTATCTCTGGAAGCAGATCATAGCCATCAATTTTAGGCAGCATAAGGTCAAGAAGTATTAAATCAGGCTTTGAGCTTTTTATCATGTCAAGCCCTTCCTGGCCGTCCATGGCCTGTTCTACACTATAGCCTACCATTGAAAGATTTAACCTTATAAGCTCAGATATGGCTTCCTCATCTTCTATTACAAGTATTTTAGTCATACTATGTTAACCTCCTATCACGGGCATTATATAATGTTAGTAATAACTATAATACTATTATATAATAAGTTCTCGTTCCAAGTATAGAATAGTAAGACAATTTGCATGATATTACTTTATTATTCATTATCATATTGACATGTATCTATGTGTGACATACTATAAATGTATAGATAACTGTCAATATAAAAGATGCAATAGGAGTAATACTGGTTGGATATATGTTCATTGTCCTTCAGTTTTTGCAGACGTGATACTCACCCCAGTATAGTAAGTTTAATATGTTATATAAAAATGATTTGGAGGTAGAATTTAATGTCACTGTTTAACAGGAAAAGGGATAAAAAAAGTGAGGAGTGCAAATGCGGGGAAAGCTGCAGCTGCAAGAATGGAGATGATAGCTCCTGCTGCTGCAAAGAAGGCAGCACAAGAGACGGCATGGCTCCAGTCAGCATAAAAATACTTGGTTATGGCTGCCAGAAATGCGATGACCTTATAAAATCCGCTAAAGAGGCTCTCCTTGAGCTTGGGATGGATGAGTCCATAGAGCATGTAACTGACCTTGTTGAGATTGCCTCATATGGAGTAATGAGCACCCCTGCCCTGGTTATTGACAGTAAGGTGGTTTCATTGGGAAAGGTACTGAAAAAGGATGAGGTAATAGAGCTTATAAAAAAAGCCCGGGAATAGGGACTCTTAGGGATTACTTTAGCTAAAGGATAAAATGAATATATATAACTAATGAAGAGGGGATTTCGCGCGTAGAAATCCCCTCTTCCTCTAGAGCTCAATATTTACTGCAGCTCTTTCATAGCCTTTTCCCTTTTGTTTCTTATTCATTATTCTCTCAAGGTTTTTCTGCTTCTGCTCCATGAACCTAAGCTCCCTTTGCAGCTTTCTGAAGCTGTCCAGCCTTTCCTGGGTTAGGCTTCCGTTTATTATAGCCTCCCTGACTGCACAGCCTGGCTCCTTTAAGTGGCAGCAGTCCTTAAACCTGCAGCCTTTGGCAATCTCCTCAACATCATCAAATATATTTCCAAGGGCATCATCCCCGTCCCAAAGCTGCAGCTCCCTCATGCCAGGGGTATCTATAAGCACCCCGCCTTCTGGAAGCATCACCAGCTCCCTTGTGGTTGTGGTATGCCGTCCCTTGTCTCCTGTACTGCTTATGGACTGTGTCTTTAGCTCATCCCTTCCAAGCATGTAGTTTATAAGAGTAGACTTTCCAACTCCGGATGAACCAACAAGGGCTACAGTCATGCCTTCTTTCATGTAGGTCCTAAGCTGTTCCATCCCTTCTCCTTTTAAGGAGCTTATGGAATAAACCGGAACACCCATGGCCGCTTCCTGTGCCTCCTGCAGCTTTTCCTCAACGTCTCCACACAAATCCGCCTTGCCCAAAACTACTATAGGGGATGCGTTGCTTTCCCATGCCATAACCAGGTATCTCTCCAGCCTTCTTACGCTGAAGTTCTGGTTCAGTGACATAACTATGAAAACAGTATCTACATTGGCAGCCACTATCTGCTCCCTTGTTGTGGTACCTGCTGCCTTTCTGGTTATGCTGCTCTTTCTGGGAAGTACAGCATGTATTGTGGCACTTCCCTGTGACGCTCTTTCCTCTACTGCAGCCCAGTCTCCTGTAGCAGGATACAGTCCCTCCTCCTCTGCAGCATAGTGAAGCCTTCCCGAAACCTGCCCCGTGAGGAGCCCCTTCTCTGTATACACCTTGTACATGCCTCTGTATTCAGTTCCAATCCTTCCGGGTACTAAGCCCTGTTTTCTATAATCCGTGAATTCCTTCTCTCGTTCAATGCTCCAGCCTAATCTATATAAAACCTCTATACTACCAGCTCCTTTTTACCTTCCAGCTTTGTGTTTTTCCATATAATCTTCCTTATGCTATCCTCAGAGAGGCTGAACTCCTCCATAAGGGTCCTTATTTCAACACCCTCCCTGTAAAGACAGCATATGCTTCTATTCCTTTCATCCATCATGGCTCTGGTTCCGTTCATTTCCCCCCATGATGCTCTTTCCTTGTCAGCCCTGGGAATATATATGAGCTCCCCCTGGGCATATTTCTGCAGCTCCCTAAGAAGCCTATCCGGCAAAATATCCTTCCCGTTTTTGTAACTCAACGATGAAAACCTCCTCTTTATCCAAACCTTCATAAGCCTTCAATATTGCATTTGTCTTCATCATATCCACCTCCTTGTTTAATTTTGGGTATAAAAATACCGTGGAATAAAACCATCCACGGTACATAAAAATGGGCATAAAAAAACACGGCTTAGCCGCGCCTGCACTTTTATATAAATCAGGTGACGGTTTGATTTACCAGGCAGCAGAAAAAGACACTCCTAGAGTGCAAAAATTTAGCTGCATCCCTGGCGCTATTCAGTTAATATACAACCACCATTTCATTCCTTAACTTCATCATTTAACAACACTCCTTTCACCTGAAAAATTCTATTTAATGGTATATGGATATTATAATACCAAAGCATGGCAATAGCAACCTTTATATGGGAATTAATGCTTCACCCTCTGGTATTGTATTAGCCAAGGGACAGCACAGAGTGCATTCCCTACAACTTACCCCGCCGGGTTGGCGCAGAGTCCCCCCCCTATAAAAAATCGCTTACTATTGCTTGTATATGGTTTAATTCTGAAAAGCCCTGTCAGTTTCAAATGGGCTTTTCTACCACTTCTCTTCACTTTTCACTTTTCACTCAAATGCAAGGCGGCCATGGGCCGCCCTGCCATGTTACTAGGCGGAAAACCACCCTTTATCCTGAATCATTTCTCTACCATCCCCTTTCAGCTTACTCACCGGCTGTCTTTATTATCCCACATATCCCAAATGAAGGGCAATGGAAAGAAACCTTTTAACTATTTTTTCCTACGTTTCTTTGCAAGTACTCCCTTGAGCCTATCCATAAATCCCTTTTTAGGAACAGCAGAACTTTGTCTTATAATCTCACCCCACATTACAGGCACCTTAAGCCTTCTTGCCTTAAGCTCCCTTCTCACATCCAAATCCAGCCTCTTCCTGAATATAGCCGGCTGGCCGTATATAGCATACCTGAGCATTTCTCCTGCACTCTGTATGCTGCATTTCCCATCTGAAAGCTTATATTCTCCCCTAAGGTAATAAAAGAAATATATTACAAACTGGAGGAACACGTTGTAGCCATTCAGCTTATCCTCCTCAAGGTAATCCTGTACAAATTTCATATATTTCTGATAAAACTCATGTACATGGTCTCCTGCGCGGAAAGAATACACAAGGCTTCTATGGTCCTCAGGAGTCTTTACAAGAGGCATAAGCATTGGAATGCACCAGTCTTGAAAATGCCTTAATCTATCTCCATGGAGGAACATTATACTTGGCATCCCCTCCAGTATGGTGTTCAGGGAATATCCTCCTCCCCCTGCAGTCTCCAGCCATATTCCGAAGTCTGCAAAGAAAAGCATATCAGGCACTGTCTTGATTCCATATTCCTTCTTAAGTCTTCTGACATATTCTATGAGCTCTCTTTTCCCAGACAATGTTTTGTCCAGTGGAAGGCCATTTTCTATGCTGTTTATAAGCATCTGACAGGCAACCAGGTCAAGATACTGATCATGCTCTGCCAGCTCCGGTAAAAGCCTTTCGCATTGTTCAAAAAGCTTCCATGGAGATTTAAACATTTTCATATATGCCATTAAAACAGGAGAATAATATTCCTGAGAAAGCTCAGGAGTACCTAGAAGTACACCACTGCACCACTGCTCAAAAAGCTTTTGTTTATTTTCAGAAGCCTCCAGCCTTACAAGATACTCCTCATATACAAGCCTTGCCCCTCCCATTTCGCAAAGCTCCTGCCTGGCAGCTTCCTGTCCCTCCGGTGGCAGTTTGTCCATATTATTCACAAAGGACCCTGTGAGCTTATCTAAAGCTTCCCTGGAGCTTATACATTTAAGCAGGGAAAGGATTATCCCCACTTCAACATCACCCTTCAGAGGCTCTGTTACAAAGTTTATATCATAGGCCTTTTGTGCCAGAGCATTGCTGCAGCTGCTTATAAGGCTGTTTATGTGTGTATTGCTCTCCGCTTGCTCCCAGGAAAGGGCCTGGGACTGCAATGCCTCACCCGTTATTCTCATGTAAAATGCAGCCCTTTCTATGTTAGGGTCCATTCTCATGAGGTTGCACATAGCTTCAGGTCTTTTACCATTTATAAGAAAGCTGTCAAATGCAGCTCTCTTTGACGGGAGGAGCCCCGTAAGCAGCTGGAAGGCCTCTGATGCTGTACAGCCTGTTTCCTCTGAAAGCAGCCTATCTAAACACTCACAAAGTACACAGGCGGCACTTTCCAGAGATATAGCTTCTCCAAGACTCTCCAATGCCTTAGCCCCAAAGGAAGCAACCTCCATTAGCTGCTCCTTATCTGAGCCTTCCATTAGTCCCTCCATATATGGACGGAAGGGTTTATAAATCTCCTTTATAGCCTTAGGACAGCTATACTTGTTTACAAATCTCAAAGCCTTGGTGACGCCCTCATAGTCGGGTTTCTTTTCCTGGTCGCTTATAATCAGGAAAAGCTCACAAAAGCTGTCTATGTCCTCTCCAATACAACTGTAGCTGAAGCTTGACAGCAGCTCCCTCATGGAATCTAAAAGCTCCCCTGAGCTTAAAAGACCGTACTCTGCAAGGCGTGCATACTTAAAGCTCCTGCCCTGGCCGGGAAACTCGTTTCTCTTAAAATCGAAGGTTCTGGCAAACACATTTGTATAAAGCTCCTCCTCCATTAAAGGAGGGTGTATTACAAGAAGTCTGTTGCCCTTTTTATCCAAAGCAAGCTCCTCAAATTTTCGGCTACTTATGACTTTTTCCGGAAAGCAGGCTTTTACCGCCTCTGTCCATAGCTTCAGATTATTTTTAGTATCTATTATCAATACGGGATGTCCGCTGAAGCTGGAATCGATAACCCCGCTTATAATTTCAGAAAAAATATGGGATGGCTTCTTCTTTAAAAACGACGAAATATCATCATAGGTTTGCTCCATTGTCATCTCCCCTTATAATATCCTGCATATCTTCATTATACTTGTTTGTTGGAGTATATTCTACAAAAATTTAATAATTTGCTTTCTTAGTCATATGCTGCACAAAAACAATACAGCCCTTCATGAATAAAATATCATGAGGGGCTGTATATTGTAGCATATTACTCTTGTATAATATTTTATAAATTTCCAGTGTCATACGCTGCTATGCAGCGTTATGACCGGCACCAGTTTACCTTATAGGGATTTTAACGTTGATATCTGCCTTATATGCTGGATGCTGTCTTTCAAGCTTAATTATTCCATCCTGTGGCTTTTTAATATCAAATAGATGTTCTGTGCAGTGTGTGTCTTCTGTTGCCCCGGACTGACCGCTTTCCATTTGATTAAACTCTGTGCCATCGCTGAACCAGTAGTTCCAGCCCAATGCTGGGCTCATAGCATAATCATCAGAACAATCAATGTCTATATCAATAGTTTCCCCCTTATCCTTTACCTTCTCTATTTTCATGTCTGGTACTATACCCCTAGAATCTGTCATAGTACTATTATTTAAATCCAATGTAACGTTTACCATATCCTTGGGGAGCATTAAGGCTGACTTAACACATAAAGTCAAACTGTCTGAAACAGAGTAATAATCACTGGCAAGGAAATACTTCCTATATCCTTGTTCTACCAGGTCTCCTCTTATGCAGGTGATTCCATATTCCATAGGCATTTCATCACCGCTGTCATCTATAAGTGCCAAATTAAGGCTCTGTACAAGTTCAGTATTAGAGCTATCGATTTTAAGGTTTACTACAGAGCAGGTTGGGTAAACAACAAGGGATTCAAGGTATAACTTTTGTCCTCCAATTTGTATCGTCCGGTTTAAAGAGTATACCTTCTCCTTAACCCTCTCCTCCATATGGAAGTTAAAATCAAACCGGTCTCCAGTATCAGTTGGATGACTTCTCGTATTAAGGTCCTCTTGGGCTATAGAAAGTTCAACATGCAAATCAGTATGAAAGCTGGTTTCGTCCAGATTTCTGGTCATTACAAGCATTTCACCTTCCTTGTAGGCACCATTGGGAATCTGCCCTCCCATGGATATGTCCTGCCCAGTTAGAGTATCTTCAATGCGCGTATCACATACACTAATATTTTTTCCTTTAAGGGTTTCATCCAGCTTTGTAAACCTGAACACCATTATCAGGTGTGATTTGTCCTCCATTGCATACACCAGTTCCAGCTCATTATTTCCAGATATACTTTTTTGCCCTATATGCTGTGCATATTCATTGTCAAATGCCCTCTGGTAGCTGTTAGTCCAGGATACGGACTCCACCAGCTTCCTCAGTACGGGTATGTCATACATGGTTTGTGCAAAGGCAGTGGATGTGTTAATAGCAAGAACAAAGCATAGAAATAATACCGCTATTGAACCTGCAAAGGAGCCTGCAAAAGCGGCCCTTCTCCTGCTCCTTATCCTTGCTTTTGTTCTTGTTTTTATATAGTTAAACCTCTCTGGTATAGCATTGCTATCCTCCATCAGCTGGGAAAATTCAGCATTCCTGTTCTCAGTATAATTCTTATCCATATCTACACCTCCATATCCAGTCTAAGCAGCTTTAAAGCCTTCCTAAGCCTGGTTGCCGCAGTTCCCTGTGGGATCTTCAGTATCTGTGATGCTTCAGCTATAGTAAAACCTCCAAAGTACCTTAGGGTAATAAGCCTTCTAAGCTCCTCAGGGAGAGTCTGGATGGCAAGCTTCAGAGGCAGAGAGTCATACTCCTGCTGTGAGTCCTCAGGCAGCTCCTCATAGGGCAGCTCCCTTTTAATATGCCTTAAGGACTGGTTGCATACGTTGATTAATATTCTTGTAAGCCAGGTTTCAAAATATGTCTCCTCCCTAAGCTGTTTTCTCTTTACATATCCTTTAAAAACTGACTCGTCCACTGCATCCGTTGCCTTATCCTTATCTCCAAGGTATGCATATGCAATTTTATAAAGCCTTTCCTTTATTCCATCCACCCGTTTGAAAAACTGCTCCTCGTTCAACGAAGTCTCCCCCTGTCTCCTGCAGAGGTGCCTTCCCTCTGCTTCTGTTAAACATCGTTCTGCATCCAATAGGCCGGCCTCCTTTTGCTGTTGCGATTTTTCTTTTCACCTATTAGATGCTGGAATGTTGAAATTTTATTTAATTATAAAATATTTATACATATTCTCCAATAAATATATAGCATGTCAGTCCTAGCGGAATGTATACAACATTTACGTTCACGGGTGGGCACGGGAAAATATCCTGAATGGATGTTTTCACCCCTACACCTGTAGTCGCGCAGAGTCCCACCCATACAGGGGAAGGCTTTCATATGCTTAATTATTCATATATAAAAATGCCATCACATAGTGATTTTAAATCACTGATGCGATGGCGTCTTTTAACTATCTCTTTGGATTGGCAGGCTCTATGTTTATCTTATTGCCCTTTATCTTTATGTCCTTCATGATGCTCAGCACCTCTTTCTGGTACTGGGCTGGAACCTCAACGAAGGTGTACTTGTCAAATATGTCTATGGAGCCTATGAGGTTGCCAGGCATTCCTGTTTCGCCGGCTATGGCACCAACGATGTTTCCAGGTGTTATGCCCTGGTTTCTTCCTATGTTGATGAACAGCCTTGCCATACCCTCAATATTTGTATCCTCGTATCTTTCCTCTGACTCCTCAGCACTCTGCTTGTTTATCTCTCCTGATACCATTTTAAGCAGTGCAGAGGCTATATCCATGCTGGTATAGTCCTCATCAAGAAGCCTTTCTATGATGTCAGAATACTTTCCAAGCTGGCCGTCACTGATTACAGTCTTTATCTTCTCTATTAGGGCTGCAGTCCTGCTCTCCTCCACATCATCTATGGTAGGTACCTGCTGTCTGGTGATACGGGTCTTGGTATATCTCTGTATCTCCTTAAGCTTGCTTACCTCACGCCACAGTGCAAAGGTAAATGCCTTGCCGGTTCTTCCCGCCCTGGCAGTACGACCTATTCTATGCACGTAGAACTCTTCGTCCTGAGGCACATCGTAGTTGAACACTGCCTCTACATCATCTACGTCTATTCCTCTGGCTGCTACGTCTGTGGCTACCAGTATGTCTATGTTGCCTGTTCTGAAGCGGCTCATTACCCTGTCTCTCTGTACCTGCTTCAAATCACCATGAAGGCTGTCTGCCAGATATCCTCTGGTCTGCAGCTGGCTAACCAGCTCATCAACCTTGCGCTTGGTGTTGCAGAACACCAGTGAAAGCTTTGGATTGTATATGTCCAGCAGCCTTACAAGAGCCTCCAGCTTTGCTGGCTCCTTCAGCTCATAGTAGAACTGCTCTATGTTTGGAACGGTAAGCTGCTTATGAACCACCTTTACTATCTTAGGATCCTTCTGGTACTTTTCAGTAAGTGACATAATCTCCTTGGACATAGTAGCTGAGAACATTACCGTCTGGCGCTCCTCAGGCACCTGGCTTAGTATGGTCTCTATATCCTCTATAAAGCCCATATCCAGCATTTCATCTGCCTCATCTAACACCACTGTCTTCAGGCTGTCAAGCTTTAATGTCTTTCTTCTCATGTGGTCCATTACTCTTCCAGGGGTGCCTACTACAATCTGCACTCCTCTTTTAAGGCTCTGTATCTGCCTGTCAATTGACTGTCCTCCATATATAGGCATAATGTATAAGCCTCGCTTGTACTTTGCAAGCTTTTTCATTTCCTCGCATATCTGTATCGCAAGCTCACGTGTAGGGCAGAGTATCAGTGCCTGCACTGCCTTACTGTCTGTTTTTATGGTTTCCAATATCGGAATACCAAAGGCAGCAGTCTTGCCTGTTCCTGTCTGTGACTGTCCTATTACATCCCTGTTTTCAAGCATGTAAGGTATGGACTGAGCCTGAATTGTTGTAGTTTCCTCAAACCCCATGTCCGATACAGCCTTTTGTATCTCCTTAGACAGGTTAAGATCTTCAAATTTTACTGAGTTCATTAATTATTCTCCTTTTTTGTATATCTACACACTGTTATTATGTACATAAATCAGTTTTCCTTACTAAATTACATATATAGTTTTTGTGCTAACATTTCTATTATACAGTAAATTCAAATAATTAAAAGCTTTTCTTTATTAATTTTATGACAAATACACTATTTATAGGAATATGTTTCCTGAGCTATCCTGATAAGCTCATCCATGGCTTTAGTAACATATCTGTTATGTTTATAGCAGAAGCACACATCCCTTCTTGAAAGCTGAGCATCAAGCTTGTAGTATACCATGTTTGAATCTGGCTTTACATGCCTTACAAGGGTGTCACTTATAAAGGCTATACCCATTCCATAACAGGCCAGATTATAGGCGGTTATCTGCTGGTCCAGCTTAAGTGTTGTTTTAGGCTTGAAGGCCTGCTGCTCGCATATTCTGTCTGCCCTTATACGGGTATCATTTCCAGAACGCAGCATCAGGAAGGGCTCGTCCTTAAAGCAATCCAGCGACAGACAGGGAAAGCCCTCATTCAGATGTTTATTGTTCATTACATCATCTGCAGTAAGCTCCATATCCTGAAGGTCCTTGCCTTCTCCAAACCGCCTCTGGGCTGCCAGTATAAGCTGCTCATTAAAAAGGCTCTTCATGGTAAGCAAATCCGGATTGAAGGTCCCTATATCTATAACCAGATCCAGTGCCCCCTCCAACAGCTGGTTCTCCAGAGAGTTAGTATCAGATTCCTTCAGTACAACCTCCACATGTGGATACCTTTTGTCAAATGCATTTAACACTGGTGGAAGAATGAAGGAGGCAAAGAAGTTACTGGCACCTATTACTACCCTTCCTGTTTTAAGCTGGTTTATGTCATTCAGATAATTTGAAAAGCATTCCTCTATGTCCATTATTTTTACCACAGATTTAATATACTCCTCACCCATAGGTGTAAGCTGTACAGGTACAGTGCTTCTGTCAAATATAGGGGTTCCCAGCCTTTCTTCTATTTTTTTAATGGTTGCACTTAAGGATGGCTGTGTTATATATAGATTCTGTGCCGCCTTTGAAAAGCTTTTTTCCTTATATACCTCATATACGTATTCCATTCCCTTAAACATAATTGCCTCCATATAGACTTATATTTATAATAAATATAAACGTATAAAAATTTGTCTTTATTATAAGTAAATTATATAATATATGTAATACAATTACACCATTATAAGTATATTTAATGTTTGAATTGGAGGACGCTACATAATGAAAAAAATAACGGAGCTATCAAAGGCCGAATTGCTCTCCTATGAAGAATCTCTGGAGAAATCTTACGAGGATTATAAGAGCCAGAGACTGTCACTGGACATGTCCAGGGGCAAGCCAGCCTCATCCCAGCTTGATTTAAGCAACGATCTGCTTAAGAAGCCTGAAAGCTTTACCACTGAAACAGGACTAGATGTACGTAACTATGGAGTACTTGATGGAATTCCAGAATGTAAGAAGCTTTTCTCAGAGCTTTTAAACATCGCTCCTGAGAACATGATTATAGGAGGAAACTCCAGCCTTAACCTTATGTATGACCAGATGGCAAGGCTCTGTATGTTTGGCACCCATGGAGAAAAGCCATGGAAGGCATATGAGTTTGAAGGAAATCCTGTGAAGTTCCTCTGCCCATCCCCAGGCTATGACAGGCATTTCAGTGTATGTGAGGCTCTGGGAATACAGATGATTACCGTACCACTAAAAGAGGACGGGCCTGACATGGACATGGTAGAGGAGCTAGTAGCCAAGGACCCTATGATTAAGGGAATTTGGTGCGTTCCACTACATTCAAACCCAGAAGGAATATGCTACAGTGATAAGGTTGTAGACCGTCTATCGTCCATGAAGACAGCTGCAAAGGACTTCAGGATATTCTGGGATAATGCCTATGGAATACATCACATTTATAATGAGGTCAAACTAAAGGATGTGCTTAATGTCTGCAGGCATTGTGGAAACGAGGATAGGGTTTACTACTTCTTCTCCACCTCAAAAATAACCTTCCCTGGTGCAGGAGTAGCTCTTATGGCATCAGGAGCAGGCAACATAAAGGAAATCAAATCACAGATGGGCGCACAGACTATAGGCTATGATAAGATAAATCAAATGAGGCATGTTGAGTTCTTTAAGAATGCAGAGGGAGTGTACAAGCAGATGGCAGCTCTGGCAGATGAGCTGAGACCTAAGTTTGACATGGTTCTTTCTAAGTTTGAGGAGAGTCTTACTGGGACAGGACTTGCAACCTGGACAAACCCCCTGGGAGGATATTTCGTATCACTTCATACCCTTCCCGGATGTGCAAAGGAAACCGTAAGGCTTGCCAAGGAAGCAGGAGTTAAGCTTACAGGCGCCGGTGCAACCTATCCATATGGTAAGGACCCTGAGGACAGCAACATCAGAATTGCTCCATCTTATCCAGTGCTTGATGAGCTTTCAGAAGCTATGGATATTCTTTGTATATGTATAAAGCTGGCAGGAATAAGGTCACTGCTTAGTAAATAATAAAATAAAATGATATTGTTAAATCAGGAGCTGTTACATTAATGTAACAGCTCCTGATTTTTGTTTTATGACTATTTTTACTATTTAAAAGTTTATGTTTTTAATACAATATAGGATCATGCTTTATATTTTATATTTACTCCATAAATTATGTTGGATCCGAATGATGAAGCATTATTATAAATTTTTATTTATAATATTAATACTAATATATATATTTGATTCTATTAATCCTCCGTTTTATAATTGGTACTGGATAAATACTTATCCAGCAATAACAAAAGTATGTAGAGGTTGATTTATATGGAAAAAGACACATCAAAATTTCGTATTGAAAGCGATTCTATAGGAGAAAAAGAAGTCCCCATAGATGCATATTACGGAGTACAGTCCTTACGTGGGCACGAAAACTTTAATATAACCGGAAGGCCTGTCCATCCGCAACTGATTATCAGCATTACACAGATAAAGAAAGCAGCTGCAATAACTAACTTTGAGGCAGGACAGCTTGATAAGAGCAAGGCTGATGCAATTGTAAAGGCATGTGATGAGATTCTCTCAGGAGAATTACATGACCAGTTTATAGTGGATGCTATACAAGGGGGAGCGGGAACCTCACTGAACATGAACGCAAATGAGGTAATAGCAAACCGTGCAATTGAAATTCTCGGTGGCAAAAAGGGAGACTATAACATAGTGCATCCAAACGACCATGTTAACTGTGGGCAGTCCACTAATGATGTTATCCCTACCTGTGGTCGCATGGCTATCTTAAGATTATTGTGTGATGCCCAAAAGGAGCTGTCCAGATTAGCAGAAGCCTTAGACAATAAGTCAAAGGAATTTGATGATGTAATCAAGATGGGAAGGACCCAGCTTCAGGATGCAGTTCCAATAAGACTGGGACAGGAATTTAATGCATACAGCAATGCAATTAAGAGAGACGTAACCCGCTTTGAAAGTGCAAAGGATGAAATGAAATGCGTCAACCTTGGAGGGACTGCTGTTGGAACGGGACTAAATGCTGAAATTAATTATTTTAACAGAGTTGTAAAAAATATCGACCTGATTTCAGGACTGGATTTAGTTCAATCCTACGACCTTATCGATGCAACCCAGAACCTTGATGGTTATGCATATGTATCAGGAATTGTAAAGACCTGTGCCGTAAGCCTCTCCAAGATCTCCAACGACCTGCGTCTTATGTCCTCAGGTCCCAGAACAGGCCTTGGAGAAATAAACCTTCCAGCCAAGCAGAATGGCTCATCCATAATGCCTGGAAAGGTTAATCCCGTTATTCCTGAGGTTGTAAACCAGGTTGCATTCAACATCATAGGAAACGATATGGCTATTACAATGGCAACGGAGGCAGGACAGCTTGAGCTTAACGCTTTTGAACCAGTTATATTCTATAAGCTTTTGGAATCCATAGGAACCCTTACAGGTGCAGTAAGAACACTTATTGACAACTGCATTGTTGGAATCACACCAAACAGGGAGCACTGTAAGGAAATGGTTGACAACAGCGTAGGAATAATAACTGCAATATGCCCATATGTAGGCTATAATAAGGCTGCCAAAATTGCAAAGGAGGCCCTCAGAACAAACAGCTCTGTAAGGAGCCTGATTATCAGGGATGGCCTGCTTACCGAAGATCAGCTGGATATAATACTGAATCCATATACCATGACAAAGCCTGGAATACTAGGCGAAGATAAGCTAAAGGCTTAAAAGCAATAAAACTATTATCATAGGGGGTAAAGAAATGGATAAGAATTTAACCACTGCAGAAAAAAGCTTAAAGCTTCACGAGGAGTGGAGGGGAAAAATAGAGGTTGTAGCCACAGTTCCTGTTAAGACCAGGGAGGATTTATCCCTTGCATATACTCCAGGAGTTGCTGAGCCATGCCTTGCAATACAAAAGGACATAGATAAATCCTATGTATATACCCGCAGGTGGAATACATGCCTTGTTGTAACAGATGGGACTGCAGTGCTTGGTCTTGGAGACATAGGTCCTGAAGCAGGAATGCCTGTTATGGAAGGAAAGTGCGTATTATTTAAGTCCTTTGGAAATGTAGATGCCTTCCCTCTTTGTATTAAAAGCAAGGATGTAGATGAAATAGTAAATACCATATATCTTATTTCCGGAAGCTTCGGAGGAGTAAATCTAGAGGATATTTCCGCACCCAGGTGCTTTGAAATAGAAAGAAAGCTTAAAGAAAAATGTGATATACCAATATTCCATGATGACCAGCACGGAACCGCAGTTGTTACACTGGCAGGTATAAGAAATGCCCTTAAGCTGGTTAAAAAGAATAAAGAGGATATAAAGGTAGTCGTTAACGGTGCAGGCGCTGCTGCCATTTCCATAACCAAGCTTCTTCTTTCAGATGGGATAAGCAATATCATATTATGTGATCGTACAGGAGCCATTTATAAAGGAAGAGAAAAAGGAATGAATTCCATAAAAGAGGAGATGGCCAAGGTAACCAACATTGATAATATACAGGGTTCTCTTGAGGATGTTATAAAGGGAGCTGATGTGTTTATAGGAGTAAGTGCACCAGGCACCTTAACAACAGAAATGGTCAAAACAATGGCTAAGGACTCCATAATTTTTGCATGTGCAAACCCAACACCTGAAATATTCCCTGACGATGCCAGAGCAGGTGGCGCAAGGGTCATTGCTACCGGAAGAAGTGATTTCCCCAACCAGGTAAACAACGTTTTAGCCTTCCCTGGGATATTCAGAGGAACCTTCGATGTAAGAGCCAGTGACATTAATGATGAAATGAAAATAGCTGCTGCTACAGCTTTAGCAGATTTAATCTCTGATGAGGAGCTTAATGAAGATAATATAATCCCTTCAGCCTTTGACAAAAGGGTTGGCCCTGCAGTGGCAAAGGCCGTTGCAGAGGCAGCAAGGAAAACCGGTGTAGCAAGAATATAAGCATTCTCCATTATAGTGGGAATGTCAAAGCACACAGGATACAAATTCCTGTGTGCTTTACTATTTTATGTTTATGCCACTCATATTTTAGTAGTATATGTCTGAAAACTCCACCTTAACCTTTTCCAGGCATTCCTCATTCTTCGTAATAATATTCTGTGCAGGCTCCTTATCCTCCTGAAGGCTGCAGGGAAGGCTTATTGTAAATTCACTTCCTTCTCCAGGGGAGCTTTTAAGAGCTATCTCCCCATTGTGCATCCTTACTAATGATTTTACAATTGAAAGTCCTATGCCGCTTCCCTCAGCATTTCTTGACAGCGACTCGTCAACCCTCATAAACCTTTGAAATATCTTTTCCTGCATATCCTCAGGTATCCCTATTCCCGTATCCCTTACACTTATAGAAACATGGGTGGATGTGTTTTTTACATTTACATATATACATCCTCCAGCTTCCGTGAACTTAACAGCATTTGATAACAGATTTAAAAGTATCCTCTCCAGCTTTTCATAATCAAATGCTATTATCCTCTCCTCGGTATCTGTATCAAATATCAGCTGAAGGCCTTTATTCTGTACATATTCAGAAACCGATGTGGTTATTTTCTCTATAGCACTGACAATGTCATCCTTAACATACTTCATGTTGAAGTACCCGAAGTCTATTCTGGTAATGTCAATAAGGTTATTGGTCATCCTTATAAGCCTAAGACAATTCTGCTTTATAATGTCTACATATCTAAACAGCTTGCCGTCCTCCTTAAGCTGCTCATATCCGTTCATTGTTATGCTGCTCATCTGTGCTGCGCCAAGTATGACATTGATTGGAGTCCTGAGCTCATGTGAAAGATTACAGAAAAATTCTGTGCGCTGCTTGTCATATTCTAGCGTCTCCTCAAGCTGCCTTCTGTTTTCAGCATATCTAAGCTTCATCTCCTCATTCCTTCTAAGGTCTTCCAGGTCCTTAACAATAATCATAAACTCCTTGACAGAAGCATTGGGTATTTTTATAATAGATGCACTTATATAAATGTATTCATCATCCCTTCTCCTCTGCAGCATTCCCTCCCATACTCCGATATTCTCAGTGCGGCTTACCTCCTCTAGTATTTCATTAAGCTGGTGTATCCTTTCATCATCCAGATAAAGAAGCTGACAGTGGTTTTTGCCTATTAACTCCCTTTCATCCTTTGCCTTCATAAACCTTATGTATGAAGCATTTCCATATATAATTTTTTTACCGTCAAATATATAAACCGGGTCAGGAAGAAGGTTAACAATCTTCCTGTAGCCTTCCTCACTTTTTTTAAGTTTTCTTTCAAATTCCATACGTTTAGTCACATTTCTTATGGATGCATGTACGGCCTTCTGCCCCTCATAATCCAATACTGCCAAGGCCACCTCTGCATCAATAACATGTCCATCGTTTGTAATAAGCTTGGTATTATATAACTCTCCTATGGTAAATTCATTCTGCTGCAGACGCACTTGCGCATTTTTTTTGCATTTATGGTGTACTATATCCAGTATATTTAATCCTATGAGCGCTTCCTTGGAGCTGTAGCCTAAGAGCTGTACTGCTGCATTATTTACCAGCAATATTTTAGATACTGTAAATATAAAGCTGGCTTCAGGAGAAAGCTCAAAAAAATCCTTGAACCTCTTCTCACTTTCCTTAATCCTTCTCTCCATTTCTCTTTCAGTGGTTATATCTTTTAATAAGGACAATATATAAAAGTCTTCTCCTCTATGTATTCCTGTGGAGGTCATACTAACAGTCTTTCTTTTGCCATATGGTGTATTAAAGTCCTTTTCCTGCGTTAGTATAATTCCGGGATTCTGCCTGAGCTCTTCCCTCAAGCTCTTAAATGCCTGTCTATGACCTTCTATCATGTCTGGACTTGCTTTTAGATGTTCACCATTTACTTCCTCTATATTATAGCCCGTAATTTCAGCAGCACCCTGGCTCCATATGTCAAACTTAAATATATCTCTATCAGAAAGATATTTATAGAGTGCAATTCCCATATGCGCACAATTTAGTATATCCTGTACAGAATTAATATCAGCCTGTCTTTCAATCATTCTAATACACTCTAATATCTGTTTTCTATCAGTACCGTTTATCCTTCGATAGGTATCTGTATAATCAAACATATCAATCTTGTCAATGTTCTTGTTGTCCATTCCGGCATGTACTACTCTTCCAGCTTCTTTGTAGTACCGCCTGGCCATATGCTCTTGTTCTATTGACATTACCCCTTCCCCCTTAAATAAACACGACGGTTTGATATATGTTACTTCTATATAAAGGTCATTTTCCCTTCTATTTTTTTCCATATTAACTTTTATTTACAAAAAATAAAGTATTTCACTCATATTTAACATCATCTCAAAAATTTATACTTGTGTAAAAAAACACTCATATTCTAAGATATTATCGTAAAAATCATCTGATTCTTAACTCCTTGTTTATATTTAGCCTTTTTATTTTATAAAGTATTAACCCTATTGACAAGTACTTAAGAATGTTCTAAAATATCTTAAAGGCTGTGAGCAGGAAAAGTATCTGGTTTATGGACCTACAGAGAGCGGGGTATGGTGTAAACCCGTGGAACATTTCCAGTGAAAATCACCTGTGAGCCGGAGGCTGAACCTACAGTAAGCTTTCTCGTTTTCCTGCGTTAAGGGATAGGGCATATAAGGTGCCTGACTAACTATTATAGGTGGTACAGCGGAGATTACTTCGTCCTATTAGGGCGGAGTTTTTTATTTATGTAATTTTACTCATGAGAGGAGGAAATAAAATTGTACAAAAAGGTTGAACCTAAAAATGATTTTGTTCAGATGGAAAAAAACATTTTAGATTTCTGGAATGAGAAGGACATTATTCAGAAGAACTTTGATTTAAATAAGGACGGAGAATACTTTACCTTCTATGATGGGCCGCCAACTGCAAACGGCAAACCACATATAGGTCACGTTATCACAAGGGTAATAAAGGACCTTATCCCCAGATACAAGGTTATGAAGGGCTACAAGGTTCTAAGAAAGGCAGGCTGGGACACCCACGGACTACCTGTAGAGCTTGAGGTTGAAAAGTCTCTTGGCATTTCCGGAAAACCAGAAATTGAAAAGTATGGTGTTGAGGACTTCGTAAAAAAATGCAAGGAAAGCGTTTTCACCTATTCCAGCCAATGGAGGGATATGTCTGAAAGGGTTGGCTACTGGGTTGACATGGATAATCCATATGTAACCTACCACAATGACTATATAGAATCCGTATGGTGGTCCTTAAAAAAGATATGGGATAAGGACCTTATATACAATGGCTTTAAAATAGTACCATACTGCCCAAGGTGTGGCACTGCCCTATCCTCCCACGAGGTAGCACAGGGCTATAAGGATGTTAGGGAAAACTCTGTATATGTAAAGTTCAAGGTGAAAAATGAGAACAGATATATACTTGTTTGGACAACTACCCCATGGACACTTCCATCCAACGTTGCCCTTGCAATCAACAAAAAGTATACCTATGTAGAGGTGGAAAACAACGGAGATAACCTTATACTTGCTAAGGAGCTTTTAAGCAAGCTTCAGGGAGAATATACAATTATTAGAGAGTTCCCAGGAGAGGAGCTTTTGGGAACAGAATACGAGCAGCTTCTGCCCTTCTGCACTCCCGATAAGAAGGCTTTCTATGTAGTACACGGAGACTATGTAACTCTTACTGATGGTACTGGAGTTGTTCATATAGCTCCTGCCTATGGAGAGGATGATAACCTCATAGGAAAAAAATATGACCTTCCACTTGTTAACCTGGTGGATAGCGAAGGAAACTTTGTGGAATCGGTTACCCCATGGAAGGGAATGTTCGTAAAGAAGGCTGACCCCAAAATAATAGAGTACCTTAAGGAAAACAATATGCTCTATACTGCAGAGATGTTTACACATGCTTATCCACACTGCTGGAGATGCGATACTCCTCTGCTGTACTATCCAAGGGCATCATGGTTTATCAGAATGTCCGCCATGCGTGACCACCTGCTTAAGAATAACGATACCGTTACCTGGTATCCTGACAACATCAGAACAGGAAGGTTTGGTAACTTCCTTGAGAACGTAATTGACTGGGGTATAAGCCGTGAAAGATACTGGGGAACGCCTCTTCCAATATGGCAGTGCTCCTGCGGCCACAAGGATTGCATTGGAAGCATAGCAGAGCTTAAGGAAAAGGGAATAGATGTACCTGATAATATTGAGCTGCACAAGCCATATATAGACAACGTAAGGCTCAGATGCCCCCAGTGTGGCGGAGAGATGACAAGAGTATCTGAGGTTATTGACTGCTGGTACGATTCAGGCTCCATGCCATTTGCTCAGTACCACTACCCCTTTGAGAACAGGGAGCTATTTGAGGAGAACTTCCCTGCACAGTTTATTTCAGAGGCAGTGGACCAGACCAGAGGTTGGTTCTACACCCTTATGGCCATATCCACAATACTCTTTGACAAGAGCCCATTTGAGAACTGTGTAGTGCTTGGACACATACTTGATAAGAATGGCCTTAAGATGTCAAAGCATAAGGGTAACGTGCTCAGTCCATTCACAGTCCTGGATAATGAGGGTGCAGATGCTGTCAGGTGGTACTTCTATACTGCAAGCGCACCATGGCTTCCATCCAGATTCTATGAGGATGCAGTTATTGAGTCCCAGAGAAAGTTCATAAGCACACTGTGGAATGTATATTCCTTCTATGTGCTTTATGCCGAAATAGATAAGTTTGATCCAACCAGGTATGAGGACCATGTAAGCTCTAACGTAATGGACAAATGGATTATGTCTAAGCTGAACTCACTGGTTAAGCAAATAGATGATGATTTGAATGGCTACAGAATAACCCAGGCTGCCATAGCCTTAGAAAACTTCGTAGATGAGCTTTCCAACTGGTATGTACGAAGGAACAGGGCAAGATACTGGGTGGTTGAAATGACCGATGACAAGATAGGTGCTTACATGACCCTCTATAGGGTTCTTAGGACCTTCTGTACTATTGCAGCTCCATTCATACCTTTTGTAACAGAGGAAATATACCAGAACCTTGTAACAGGCTTAGATAAGAATGCTCCAGAGAGCATACACCTTTGCATGTGGCCTGAGTACCATGCTGAGATGGTTGATAAGAAGCTGGAGGAGGAGATGGAGCTGGCATATAAGCTTGTTCAGCTTGGAAGGTCTGCAAGAAACGCAGCCAACATTAAAAACAGGCAGCCACTATCTAAGATACTCCTTAGCACAAAGGACCTTCCGGAATACTATGGAGACATCATAAAGGATGAGCTTAACATCAAGGAAATAGACCTGGGAGCTGACCTTTCAAAGTATGTAAGCTATGAAATAAAGCCTAACCTACCTGTACTTGGCAAGTCCTATGGAAGGTTCATACCAGCTATCAGAAATACCATAGTTGAAATGGATCAGGCAACCCTTGCTAAGAAGATTAAAGCTGGTGAGGCTGTAACTATAACAGTAAATGGAACAGCCATAGAATTAAACTCTGAAAACCTCCAGGTTACCATGAATGGACTTGAGGGCTTCACCTTCTCAGGAGAAGGGGAAATAGGAGTTGTACTTGACACCTTTATTACTGATGACCTTCGCAAGGAAGGCTACATGAGAGAGGTTATAAGCAAGGTACAGAACATGAGAAAGGACAGCGGTTTCGAGGTTACCGATAAGATAAACCTTTATGTAGCTGAAAACCCAATGCTTGAGGAAATAGTAAGGTCCTTCTCAGACTTCATACAGCATGAAACCCTGGCAAATAA
>JAEZLD010000176.1 GCA_023415335.1 Bacillota bacterium
AATGCAGTTTATAAATACATTGACGCAAAGGTAAATAATAGCTTCCAGGGAGGAGAAACTATTATATTATCAGCTGCGGACGATGGAGTGGGGCTGCCTGACACAAATCCTAACCTGTCTGAGGATACAATTAATAAAATAAACGAAACTAAGCAGAACTTAGCAGATGGACGACTCAAGATTCCATCCACAGAAAGTGAATTGAACAGCTTCCTGAAATAACAAAGCTGAATAAAATAAACTAAAATTACAAATATATATATCAAACAGGGAGAAGAGGAAAACCTCATTTTAAAGGAGTTTTCCTCTTTTTTAGAAATAAATACCTGTTTCTGTGTTAACATCACGGAGGGATCACATGGATTACATAATTGAGATGATAGGCATAAGAAAAGAATTTTCAGGAGTCGTCGCTAACGATAATATTACCTTTCAGGTAAAGCCTGGGGAAATACATGCTCTTCTTGGAGAAAATGGCGCTGGCAAATCAACCCTTATGTCGGTGTTGTTTGGACTCTACCATCCTGATAGAGGAACAATCAGGGTAAGGGACAAGGAGGTCAACATATCCAGCCCACAAGTAGCTAATGAACTAGGTATAGGCATGGTTCACCAGCACTTTAAGCTTGTGCACAATTTTACAGTAACAGAAAATATAATGCTTGGAATGGAAACTATGAAGGGACTAAGAATAGATAAGAAACATGCTGCTGAAAAAATAAGCTATCTTTCGGGTTTATACAAGCTGAATGTGGATCCAAATGCAAAGATTGAGGATATCAGTGTTGGAATGCAGCAGAGAGTAGAGATACTTAAAATGCTATATAGAAAGGCAGATATACTTATTTTTGATGAGCCTACTGCAGTACTTACACCCCAGGAGATAAAGGAGCTTTTAGCTGTTATGCAGAATATGAAGAGGGAAGGTAAAACCATAATACTCATTACCCATAAGCTCAAGGAGATAAAGCAGACAGCTGACAGGTGTACAATAATCAGAAAGGGTAAATCTATAAAGACTGTGGAAGTTTCATCAACAAGCGAGGAAGAAATGGCAGAGCTTATGGTAGGAAGAAGGCTTAACCTTAAGGTGGAGAAGGCTTCAACTAAAAGAGGAATGGTGCTTCTTACTGTTGAGAACCTTAATGTGCTTTCCCATTCAGGGCTTCATGCTGTTAAGGATGTAAGCTTTAGTGCATATTCGGGTGAGATATTGGGTATAGCAGGAGTAGAGGGTAATGGACAATCAGAGCTCATAGAAGGAATCACAGGTCTAAGCAGGGTCGAATCAGGAACTATAAAGATTGGTGGAGTGGATATAACCAGACTTTCAGTAAGGAAAAGAAATGATATTGGTCTAGGACATATACCTGAGGATAGGCATAAGCATGGACTTGTTCTTGAGTTCTCTCTAAGTGATAATTTGATTCTTAAGAAGTATATAAAGCCTCCATTTTCAACAAATGGACTGCTTAACAGAGACAGCATAATAAAGCATGCTGATGAGCTTATAAAAACATTTGATATACGCTCAGGTGAAGGTCCTGATACCATAACAAGAAACATGTCAGGAGGAAACCAGCAGAAGGCAGTAATTGCAAGAGAGGTTGATGCACAGCCATCGGTGCTTATTGTAGCCCAGCCTACAAGGGGATTAGATGTGGGGGCGATTGAATATATACATAGGAGAATTATAGAGGAGAGAAACAGAGGCAGTTGTATATTGCTCTTTTCACTTGAGCTTGACGAGATACTAAAGTTGTCAGATAGAATAGCGGTAATGTATGAGGGAAGGATAGTTGATGTTGTAAGACCAGAGGACACTGATGAGAACAACCTTGGGCTTATGATGGCCGGAGCAGGGGGGGAGAACAATGCGTAGGACAATTAAAATGGTTCCGGTTGTAGCAGTGCTTCTTGGAGTTTTTATTGGAGGGTTAATTATGCTGATTACCGGACATGACCCCCTCTCAGCATACTCAGCGCTTTTAAAGGGAGCAGGATTTTATGGAAACATCAAACGCCTGGGAGATACTCTGCTTAATGCAACTACTCTTATTCTTACAGGCCTTTCTGTAGCCTTTGCATTCCAAACAGGCCTTTTCAATATTGGAGTAACAGGTCAGATGCTTATGGGAGGTTATTTTGCAGTACTAATTGGAGTTAAGCTTTCACTCCCATTCTATATTCATGCCCCATTAACTGTGATTTGTGCTATGGTAGCTGGAGCAGTGTGGGCATTTGTTCCTGGAATACTTAAGGCAAAGCTTGGAACACATGAGGTTGTAACAGGAATAATGATGAACTATATTGCACTATGGACGGTGTACTATCTGGTGCCAACATTCATGCCAGGCAGCACAAGTACAGAATCACAGATAATAAGTACCACAGCAAGCTTAAGGACAAATTGGTTGAGCAGCCTGTTTAGAGGTTCATACGTTAATGCAGGGATATTTATTGCCTTGGCTTGTGTCCTGCTTGTATGGTGGCTGCTTAAACGAACAACCTTTGGCTATGAGCTGAAGGCTTGCGGGTATAATCTTCATGCTGCCAGGTATGCAGGAATGAGTGTGGACCGGAACAGAGTGCTTTCAATGATGATAGCAGGAATCCTTGCAGGGCTTGCAGGAGCAGCTTATTATGCCGGCTATGCGAACAACATAAAGATAGGGATGCTTCCTTCGCAAGGTCCCGATGGTATCGCAGTAGCCCTTCTGGGGCTGAGTACTCCTGCTGGAGTGCTTCTGGCAGCGCTGCTTCTAGGACTTATGGCTGCAGGCAGGCTTTTTATGCAATCATCCACCAACGTACCTAATGAGCTTGTTTCTATTATAGTGTCAGTGATAATATATTTTGCGGCTACAAGCAATATGCTTATATGTTGGATACAAAAGGCATATAAGGCGTTTAACAGAAAGGATGGTGAGGACTGATGTGGAGTGGGATAGCAAGCATAGTCCCATTGGCAATGGCATACATGGCTCCGATGCTTATAATTGCACTTGGTGGAATTTTCAGTGAAAGAAGCGGTATAGCAAATATTGCTCTTGAAGGGCTGATGGGAGTAGGAGCCTTTGCAGCAGCCTATACTATATATATTTTATATCCATCAATGGGTAACTCATCTGTTTGGGTAGGACTTATTGCTGCAGCACTGTGTGGAGGACTTCTGTCACTGCTACATGCCTTTGCAAGCATAAACATGAATGCAGACCAGGTTATAAGTGGTACAGCCGTCAATATATTGTCCTCAGCTATTACAGTGTTTCTTGCCAGAAGCTTAACAGGCAGTGGGACAATACAAATTGTAAGAGGCTTTATAAAAAAAGATGTCCCGGTATTATCAAAAATACCTGTGATGGGTCTCCTATTTAAAAACGCTTACCCAACTACCTATGTGGCGCTGCTTATACTGTTTATCAGCTGGTATGTGCTTTACTATACCCCCTTTGGATTAAGGCTTAGATCTTGTGGGGAAAACCCCCATGCGGCAGCATCCCTTGGTATTGATGTAAAGGGTATAAGATATGCCGGGGTCATACTGTCAGGTATACTATCCGGTCTTGGAGGAGGAATAGTTATTGTAACCTATTCCGGAGAATTCTCATCTATCATATACAGCGGACTTGGATATCTGGCCTTGGCAGCGGTTATATTCGGCCAGTGGAATCCATGGGGGGTATTAGGTGCAACTGCGTTTTTTGGGTTAGCCAAGACGGCGGCAGACATGTCTAAGCTGTTTGCTAGGCTCAATAACATGCCTAATATTATCTTTAATACCTTCCCATATGTAGCAACCATAATAGCACTTATGCTGTTTTCTAAGAATGCTGTGGGGCCGAGGGCTTCAGGAGAACCCTACGACCCTGGAAAACGATAAATTGAAGAGGGAGGACAACATCCATTCGGGATGTTGTTCTGTACCATCCGGGTTTTACATTTTTCATTCTAAATAATGTTGTACTTTCAGTCCTTTTAGTATAATATATCTTTGTATGATTTTTAAATATGTTTTACTATATAGATTTTGAGGTGTTACTATGGAAACGATGACGGAAAAGGGCTGCAATATATCAAGGGATTTAGAGGATGTAAAGCCCCTTCAGGAAATAGAAAGAAGCATTATAACTAAATTTAGAAAAAGAATATGGTCAAGCTTCACAAAGGCAGTGAAAGATTTTAAACTTGTGGAGGAAGGGGATAGGATAGCCGTAGCAGTATCCGGAGGAAAGGACAGTACTCTTATGGCAAAGCTGTTCCAGGAGCTGCAGCGTCATGGGGATGTGTCCTTTGAACTGGAATTCATATGTGCAGACCCAGGTTATCATGATAGTATAAGGAAGCTTATGCTGGAAAACTGCAGCTATCTTAACATACCACTTAAGGTATTTGATTCTAACATATTTGCCATAACGGATAAAATAGCCAAGGATTATCCCTGCTATATGTGTGCCAAGATGCGAAGGGGAGCCCTTTATTCAAAGGCGACGGAGCTTGGGTGCAACAAGCTGGCGCTAGGACACCATTATGACGATGTTATAGAGACAACCCTTATGAACCTGCTTTATACCGGAAGCATCAAGACAATGCTTCCTAAGCTTAAGTCCCAGAACTTTCAAGGGGTAGAGCTTATAAGACCTCTTTATTACATAGAAGAAAAGTATATAGGAGAGTTTACCGACTATGCAGGTATAATGCCCTTAAACTGCGCCTGTATGGTGGCTGCAGAGAGGATAGGTAACAAAAGATACGAGGTAAAGGACCTTATAGAACAGCTTAAGGGAAGCATACAGGGGGTGGATAAATCCATATTCAGGGCAGTCCAGAATATAAACCTGGATGCAGTTTTAGGCTGGAATCAGAATGGAAAAACCTTTTCCTATCTGGATTTTTATGACGAATAGTATGCAGACATATTATTACAACACCTTGAAAAAAATCAAAGCTGTGATATACTGATTATATGCCTTTTAAGCAGGCATCATGCACCTGTAGCTCAGTTGGATAGAGCGTCAGACTCCGACTCTGAAGGCCACAGGTTCGACTCCTGCCAGGTGCACCA
>JAEZLD010000006.1 GCA_023415335.1 Bacillota bacterium
ATTGCCAGAAATATTGCATATGGCGGCTATGCCTCAGCACATATAGCTATAGGCGATGAAGCCAGGGGAGCCATATGCTTCATAACCAAAAATGGTCATGCCTTATCGTTTACTCCAGAGGATGTAAAAAGCGCTATATTAAAGGAGTTCCCGAGAACATGGAAAGTACTTGTATCCTTGTTCTCCAATATACACCTATATAACAGCTGATAAAAATGACCGGATTTAAGTTCTAATAATAAAGCAGCCCGCAGTATAAAAAACTGCGGGTGTTTTGCTTACTGACATATAAATATTATTCTTTGTCTACTATGCAACAGCATTTGTATTTACCTTATCAGCTGAGAATAATTTTGCCCTCTCCTCTTTGCTGAAGTACTTATTTGTTTCATCCACAACAACCTTCCTTAAGGCAATAAGTGCAATCAGATTGGGAACAATCATAAGAGCATTTGTAATGTCAGCTAGCAGCCAGATTGGCTCTAATGACAAAAATGGTGCTGCTGCAACTGCCAAAATATATACAATCCTATACTTTGTTATCCATTTTGTGCTTCCAGTTAAATAAACCAGGCACCTCTCTCCATAGTAGTTCCACCCTATTATAGTTGTGAATGAGAAGAATAGAATTCCTATTGCTACAAGATACATTCCCATATTATAAGGTAATACATTATTATAAGCCTCTGTTACCAAAGTGCTGCCACTGGAATTTGAACTAGATAGCAAGCCGCTGGATACTATCACAAGGCCGGTCATAGTGCAGGTAACTATCGTGGTAAAGAAAACACTTGTCATGGAAATTAAGCCCTGCTTTACACAGGAGTTTGTTTTTGCAGCTGCTGAAACAATAGGTGAGCTTCCAAGGCCTGCCTCATTAGTATATACTCCTCTTGCCACTCCAGTGCGTACAGCTGTCATGAGTGAAATAATAGCCGTTCCAGATGCTCCTCCCAGCGCAGACCTGCCGGAAAAAGCACAAGAGATAATCTCCGATAATGCCCCCGGAAGTGCAGCCCTATTGTAGAATAATACTATAACAGATCCGCCTATAAAAAACACTGCCATGAACGGAACTATAAGCTCCGCAGCCTTTGAAATCGACTTAATACCACCTACAATTACTATGGCAGTAATAGCTGTAATTACAACTCCTATTACTACAATTGGAATATTGAATGCCAGATTAACTGATTCCGTAATGGCATTTACCTGTGGAAATGTGCCACATCCAAGCAAGGCAGTAATTATCCCAAATATAGCAAATAGCCTAGCGAGCCAGGTAAATCGCTTACCCATACCATTTTCAATATAGTACATTGGTCCTCCGGACATTTCTCCATTTTCATCCTTTGTCCTGTATTTAACTGCCAAAAGTCCCTCCGCATATTTGGTCATCATTCCAAGAATTGCAGACACCCACATCCAGAACATCGCCCCAGAACCTCCGATTCTAAGGGCAGTTGCAACACCAACTATGCTTCCCGTCCCAATTGTTGCAGCCAAAGTTGTGCATAATGTTCCGAATCCAGATACATCTCCTGCACCATCCTCTTTTTCAAAAATGCTCTTCAATGCCTTTGGAAATTTAAAAACCTGCAGCCACCCCAGCTTCATTGTAAAATAGAGCCCTGTTCCCATAAGCAGGATTAAAGTCTGTGGTCCCCAAATAAATAACTGAACCTTCTCTAAAATGCCTATTATCTGTTCCATATAAACTCCCTCTTTTAATGCGTAATTATGTATATTCATGTCGTAATTGACAACATTAGAAATTTTAGGATTTTTCTCCGTGATTGTCAATATTATTTCCTATTTCCATAATTTTATTTATTTTATTGTGTTATGTTTTTAAATTATTAGGCATTTTAAATTTACTCTTAATTTTTTTAATAATAGATTCGTTGGTTTCCGCTTAATATTTGACCTGTCCAAGCCTTATATCCGTTCCATACTTCTGTGTTAGCTTATTCTCCTGTTCCTGACTATTCCAAATACTCCTGATGCTACAGGCAATTAACCTTTAATATATAATTAAAAAAGTCCCAAAGGATATATTAAATACCCTTTGGGGCTTATTAAAAATTTCAATTATCAAGTGAATGTCCCCTATGCTTAGCACCACAGCCGTTGTTTTCATGGGGGCTTGCAGAATTTCCGGAAAGCTCATCAATCCAGTTTTGTATCTGCCGCATGGTCATTCCTCTTACATCATCTACTGTTATGGTTGAATCAAGTTTCTTCAGCTCCAAAAACGCTCTGTATTTTCCTGTAGAAAGCCCGGCTTTATGTGCAGCCTCCGATTCTTTACGATTTCCTGAGTGGCAGGATACGTTTTTCCACCCTTCTGTACAACTGGATACAAAGTCCAGCATCTCCTGTCCCTTCTGGTTAGAATCACCAACAACAGTAATAGAAAGCACCTCCCCCTTTGATATATATTCCTGAATGCTTTCATTATCCATTATTGCTTCAACAGCTGCCTTATAGCTCATATTCTTTATATTAAGGGTGCCTGCCAGAGCTTTTCCATCATCGTTATACCCAACCACTGAAACAACACGGTCAAACCGGTTAATTCCAATTTCAAAGGATGGATTTATATCAATGCTGATCCCAGATACAGGTGTAGAATATACGGAGTACCCCCTGATGCCAATTAGAATAAAAACAAAGCAGGCTAAAGCTGTGATAAGGTGTGCTTTGTGATGGGCTCTCTTTTCACCATAGTTATTCGTCTTTTTAGCAAGGAAAGCCCTTGTGCTCTGCTTAATATCTTCCTCAGCATGAATATTATCAAAAGCTGTTTTCAATTCCTTATTCAAGCACATCACCTCCAAGCTTTTCTTTAAGCTGCTTTCTGGCACGGGCCAGAAGTGTATACATAGTGTTCTCGTTCTTACCCAGCATTTTCCCTATTTCAACTGCAGAATATCCTTCATAGTAATGGAGATATACTGCATCCTTATATTTATCTGGAAGAGCCAGCACCGCCTCAAGCACCTCTTTATAATCATCTCCCGCCTGTGCAGGTAGCTCTGTTATTTCATCCATTGGAATCGTCCGGCTTTTGAAAAAGCTTTTAAGCAAATCCTTACAGGCATTTATTGTAACACGTATAAACCATGCTTTTTCGTGTTCTGCACTTTCAAACGCAACGGAGCTGAGGACGTACTTCAAAAATACCTTTTGAAATATGTCCTCCGTATCTGAATAGCTTTTTAGATGTACCATACAGATTCTTTTAACTGTATCAGCATACAGCTCTATGGCTCTATTAGCTTCCTGTTCGCTCCGCATTGCTTTTCTCCATTCTAATATGTGTTACTTTCTTCCCATCCCTTTTCTATGCTGTGCTCCGGTTCCGTCCTGGGGACAGGTACCATTGCTGTTATCGCAGACGCCGTT
>JAEZLD010000025.1 GCA_023415335.1 Bacillota bacterium
GCAGAGATGGTGGGCGTGTCAAGGAACACCATAAGCTCCATTGAAACAGGGCAGTTCAACCCTACAGCCAAGCTGGCACTTATACTTTGCATAGCACTGGATAAGAAGTTTGAGGAGCTCTTCTACTTTGATTAATAGCTGTTGTAACAGGCTACTGCATATATGGATGTAGGATAATCAGGCCATCCTTGAGCACCCAAGGATGGCCTGACTTTATATTACCAATCTATTTCCTTTTTAACCTTTTCCGGAGGATTCTCCAGAAGCTCAGGATTTTTAAGATATTTTTCTACCTCTCTGAAGCAGCGGCTGTAATAGTGCCCATCTGCAATTCTCTCATCGGTTACAACTCCGATAGGCATGTATTTGACTTCCTCCACCTGACCATCAACCATCTCTAAATTCTTTGTGTTCTTCCCCATGGCTATGAACACAGTAGTAGTTCCAAATTCGTAGGTATGATGGTATATATAGTTAGTCTTAAGAGATGCCATATTAGTTATAAAAAGGCTTGTGTGGAAAGGGCTTGCCTCAAGGACGCTGCGTGGAAGGAGTCCATGCTTATCCAGCCATTTCAAGGCCCCAACCGCAAAGGATACCAGTCCTGGAATGTGGAATATGGCCTTGAGCAGCTTGTCCGTAGGATTTTCATACTCGGTCTTACTATTATTTATTATTATCTCCTTAACCTTTTCACTGACTTCTAATACCGTCTCGTTTAGCTTAAAGTGTGCCTTTACAACTGTTGGTGCGGTTTCTCCTGTTATCATGTTCTTCTTTAACACTACAAAGGATACACAGAAATGGTTTCTGGCATAGATCTTCTTGTTCACAACAAATCGGTTTATCTGCGGGTTCTGTGATGCCATTCTTAAATATGCAGCAATAAGTAATCCCAGATGAGAAACATACTTGCCCTCTGCCCTCTTTGCCTTAATGAAGGCATCTATGGTCTTTAGCGGAATATCCGCATGGAACATGTTCTGTGCATCTACCCTCTTGTTCATTATGTATGGCACAATTTCAAAATATGGGTCTAGATTCCTTACTCTTTTTCCGTCTTTTCTCATATAAATCCCCCTGGATTCTTTTATTTGAATAAACACCCTGTGTATAGGTATAAATTTAACAATACAAATTCCCTAGTTTAAAGTTATACATAAATATCAGTAAGCCATATGATAATATAACTTTACAGTTTTGTTCATTTGATGTCAATGTTTCATTCATAAAACATTAATAAATGTATGAATCGTCAGGTTAAAATGCTATAATATATAAAAAGGCAGGAGTGATTATATATGAAAAGATTACATAAGGGCCAGGATCGAAAGATTTTTGGTGTGTGTAGCGGTGTTGCAGAATACTTTAATATTGATCCTACAATTGTAAGGCTGATATGGGGAGTATTGATACTTGTGTACGGCGTAGGCCTTGCCGTATATATAATAGCAGCAATCATAATGCCAAACGAAGCGTAAGCAGGCTTTTTAAACCGGGGTATTTATCTTATGAGGTAAATATCCTTTTTTAACTTTAATTGTTGTAAACGGGAAATAATAATATGATTATTGGATAATACAATGGATATACTTTATATTTGAGGTGTGTTCTATGTTGCTATGGATGCTTACAGGAGTCATAATTGTTTTATTAATCCTAAGCCTTGTGGCAGGATGTTATTTCTATAATTTGGCCTTAAACCCACGTTTCAGTAAAACTGTATTATTTGGTCCTCCCTCTCCGCCAGATCCTCAAAAGGAGGAGAAGAAAAGGTGGTTCCAGAAAACCTGCTCCAAGCATGTTTCCATACGTTCCTTCGATGGCTTATCCTTAGCCGGCTACATAGCAGAAAGCACATCAAATTCCTCCTTATGGGCTATAATAGTCCATGGATATACAGCTAATGCCTCGTGTATGTATGACTTTGCCAAAGGTTTCTATTCCATGGGGTTTAACCTTCTGCTTCCTGATGCCAGAGGCCACGGCAGAAGCCAGGGAAGCTATATTGGAATGGGATGGCACGAAAGACATGATATAAAGTCATGGATAGAATATATAAATAAAAATTATCCCCAGACTGAAATTATCCTTTTCGGCGTATCCATGGGTGCCGCAACGGTGATGATGGTCTCAGGGGAGAACCTTCCCCCGAATGTGAAATGTATAATAGAGGACTGCGGATATACATCCATAAGGGAGGAGTTTCACTACCAGCTTAAAAACTCTTTTCACCTGCCGGATTTTCCAATACTTCCTGCTGCAAGCCTGATTACGCGCATAAAGGCAGGCTACAGCCTTCTTTTTAATGGTTCTGCCATAAAACAGGTAGCAAGGTCGCATACTCCTACCCTATTCATACATGGAACAGAGGATAAGTTTGTTCCCTTTTTTATGCTAAGCAAGCTCTATCTGGCAGCCTCCTGTCCTAAGGAAAAGCTTGTCATAGATGGTGCTGCCCATGCAAAGGCATGTGAAGTTAAACCAGAGCTTTACTGGGAAACTATAAAGGACTTTACAGGAAGATATATAAATACAGGCAGCAGACCATAACAGGATAGCTTCCATATCAGCCATCCTGCTTTTGACCTACTGCTTGTCTATTTATAGTCCTGAAGATATTCCTCAAGGGTAATACCCTTGTCCATTATTTCCTTAGCCACTTCCACCCCTACATATCTGAAATGCCAGGGCTCGTATATTATCCCTGTAATATCTGTCTTTCCATCAGGATATCTTACAATAAACCCATACTCTGCACAATGCTTCTTAAGCCACTGGTAAACCTTGGTACTCTCCTGTTTCTCATCAAGCACCTGATTTTTTACGCTTACTATGTCAACTGCAAGCCCCACCTGATGCTCGCTAGTTCCAGGATATGCTACTGTGGTTTTTGCTTTATTAAAGGCATCTTCATAGCTCATGCCTTGTTTTTTCCATTTCTTGAGCTGAGCTTCAAACAAACTTTCCTGGTCCTCATTGCTTCTGTAGGAAGAGCATATCATAGGATCAAGTCCTTGTTTTCTGCAAGCCTTAAGCATACTGCACAATGATTCTTTTATTCTTTCATCAACCTTATGACTACCCTCCACATTTGCCAGTGTAGGCAGGTACCCTTCCTGCATAGGATTATCCTTGTTTACAAGCATCAGATACCAGGGTATTTCCTCCGGTTTCTGCTGAGGCTCGTCCACTGTCGGTGTAGGTGTTGACTTTGGGGTATTCGTAGGCACATCCCCTTTTGCATTTGCTCCACCTGATACCGTGGCCTTAGCCTGTGCATAGGTTCCCAAAAGAAGGCTTATGCCTACTGTAAATGAAAACAGAATAAGGCATAACCCTATTACAGCTGCAGAAACCCCTGCTTGTCCTCTTCCATTCTCTTTGCTTCTCCTATAATACATCATATATATCCCTCGTACTTGGCCAAAATTCTTTAACAATAAAATCCGCAATTAAAGATGTATTAAAAATGCATCCTATAAATTTTTCAGTTATTTTATTTTTATTATATCTATTACCTCCTCCAATTACAATACTGTCAGGTCACATATTCCCTCACTGCTTCTCTCCTGGATATTGTTTATAGGTGACTAATTTCATTATTAACTGCAAAAAATTTAAGTTTTGGATATATATTACGCAATGGGTTGAATTTAGTTTTATTGAATTGTATACTATTCTTAACATAAGAGGTATATTTTCTCTTATCGTTGTTCATACCCATAGGGTATAAATCATAAGCATAATACATGGAGACAGAAAAATACAACTGAATGGAGGATTAAAGTTATGCCAGCTTTTGCCAATCCCTTTGCAGGGAACGTTAACAGAAAAATGACAAAAGAGGAGCTGATTCAGGCCATACGCCTGGACATAGCAGGGGAGCTTGAGGCCATATACTTGTATGACTCGCATGTTCAGGCTACTGACATTGAAATGGCAAAAAAAGTTATAGGGGATATCCGTGACGAGGAGAAGGCCCACGTTGGTGAGCTTATGGCTCTCCTAAGGGCTCTTGACCCTAAGGAGGCGGAATTTTTTGCAGAAGGAGAGCAGGAGGTAGCAGAAATGCTATCTGACTTAGGAATAACTGAGCCTGCTGAAAAACCTTCTATAGACGAAGGCCCTGCAACAATAGGAAGCCTTATTGAAAATAAATAAAAGGGGGGTTACGATTATGAGCTATCTATCAAGAGAAGCTGCACCACTACCAGATACATTATGGTCACAGATTGATGGAGCTGTCGTAAAGGCCGCTAGTAACATATTAACAGGACGCAGGTTTCTGCATATATATGGCCCGCTTGGCATTTCCACCGAAAGCATAGAGGTAGATGATGCAGAAAAGCTGCAGGAAGAAGCCTCAGAAGGCTTCATTACCACCACTGGAAGAAGATATATGCAGATACCAATGCTTTATGAGGATTTCACTCTTCTTGCAAAGGACCTTGAGAAATCAGGACACGCTCCTGATCTTTCCAAGGCCATGTCTGCAGCAGAGAAATGTGCCCTAAGGGAGGATAAATTCATATTCTTTGGAAATGAAGCCTTAGGCTATGAGGGAATCCTTACTGCATCAGGCGCAAACAGAATGCCCATGAAGGACTGGGGTGTTGGAGAAAATGCCTTTACAGATATAGCAGAGGCTATAAACCTGATGGTAGAGGCAGAAATATACGGTCCCTATACTCTCGTAATGAGTCCCGACCTTTACCTGAAGCTGCAGAGGCTTCAGCCAAATACCGGTCTTCTTGAAATTGACCGTGTAAACAAGCTTCTGTCAGGCGGAGTATACAAGTCACCTGTTCTAGGTAAGGAGAAGGCTGCCCTTATCTGTGCAGACCAAAGGAACATGGACCTTGTAATAGGCCAGGATATGGCTACTGCATACCTTGAGCAGTCTGAGCTTAACCACCGCTTCAGGGTGATTGAAACTATCCTGCCGCGTATAAAGCGCAGCAAGGCTGTAGTTATATTTGAATAACTGTGTTATATAATTTATATTTGACCGACAACTGTCACTTGTCAGCTGTCGGTCTTTTTCTATTTTAACCAATTATAGGCAATAAAAAAAGTCGTCTGTTGACGACTTTTTTCTGCCTAAGAGTAACCAAACGGAGCAAAACAGAGGTAAAAGTAACCGAAAGTAGTGTAACAGTTAAAAATATTGCTTATACTCCGGCTCCGATTTCATTTCCTTTATCAATTCTTCTATATTCTCAAAGAATGATTTTCCAACAATTCCTTTATATGGCTCCCACATTGCTGGCAATGCATTGTCATGTGAGCAAATATATTTCCATTCGTCATCATCGTATTGATAAATTGCTTCAAGCTGATAGGTAAAGAATCCTCTTTCATCTTTCAGGATGACATATCTCATTGATTTGTCTTTTGAGTAGAGTACTTGTGCCACCTCATCAGAAAAGCCATCAAGATGTTTGTCGAACATCATTTCAACAACTGCTTCCCATGATGGCATAGGTGGAACTTCTGTCTTCGCTTTCTTTTGGAATAATCCGGCGAAGAAGTTCATTTTGTATTCTCCTTTGCGGTTCTGCAGGATGCGAACAGCATAGCACGCAGAGAAGTACATTTTGCAGAAAGTGTTTTATATGTTTGCTCGTCAATGTACTTCGTTCTGTATAACAGTTCGAGCCAATAACCTGTTTCACTTGCTTCTTTTAATGCGATTTCAAGTTTGGATACAAAATCTTTTTTGCCTTGTGCATACTGTGCTTCATAGATGTTTGCGCCGATGCTCGTACTACTTCTGCCGATTTGGTTAGAGATTATTGATTCATGGTTAGATTTCAGCTGTTTTACAAGGTTAATGATATCCACTGAGAACTTAATAGAAAGTTCAGCAAGTTTATTTTCTTTCACAAAATCGCCCCTATTTGTATAATAATTATATCACAAAATCAGAAATGTTTCAATGATGCATCGCCTGATGGCGATATGATGTTATGCTTCGCATAATGATGCTGCTCGTTTCACTCGCAATGATGCGATGTTTGCCCAAAAACATTAGGCGAAGCCGACATCATTTGCAATAGTGTCATCATTAGTGAAACGACATCATTTGCCGCAGGCAAACATCATTCAAAAAAGACTGATTTGTCTGGTAGACAAATCAGTCTTTTTTGTTGGCGGAGAAGAAGGGATTCGAACCCTTGCTAGAGAAAACCCCTACTAACGGTTTAGCAAACCGTCCTCTTCGACCACTTGAGTACTTCTCCATATGGTTTACAAACTAAAACTATATATAGTTTATAGTGGCGGAAAGGGTGGGATTCGAACCCACGGTAGGGTTACCCCTACGCCGGTTTTCAAGACCGGTGCCTTAAACCAACTCGACCACCTTTCCGTATCGGACAAATAATATTATATCAACAGAAACCCTTTGTGTCAACACTAAATGTGAGTTAAATATTGGATATATCTTATCTGTTGACTATACTGTCCTATACCACCATAACCATAACATGATTATATTACAGCTCTATTTTGTAATCTTCTCTAACCCTCTCATATAAGGCCTTAATACCTCTGGAATTACCACGCTGCCATCTGCTTGCTGGAAGTTCTCAAGTATAGCAGCCACTGTTCTGCCTACGGCAACTCCCGATCCATTCAAGGTATGAAGGAACTGTGGCTTTGCCTTTGGCTCTGGTCTGTACTTTATATTTGCCCTTCTGGCCTGGAAATCCTCAAAGTTTGAGCAGCTTGATATTTCCACATATCTGCCGTAGCTTGGCATCCAGACCTCAAGGTCATAGGTCTTAGCCGAGGTGAAGCCCAAATCTCCTCCGCAGAGCTTTACCACTCTGTAAGGTATCCCTATAAGCTGGAGAACCTCCTCAGCGTCATGAGTAAGCTTCTCCAGCTCCTCGTATGACTTTTCAGGCTCTACAAACTTAACCATCTCAACCTTGTTAAACTGATGCTGCCTTATAAGCCCCCTGGTATCCCTTCCTGCTGAACCAGCCTCACTGCGGAAGCAGGCAGTATATGCCGTATACTTTATAGGAAGCTGTCCTATTTCTACAATAGTATCGCTTAGCATATTGGTAACAGGAACCTCTGCTGTTGGCACGAGGAAGTAGTCTGTATTGTTTACCTTAAAAGCATCCTCCTCAAACTTTGGAAGCTGGCCAGTTCCTGTCATGCTCTTCCTGTTTACCATAAATGGAGGAAGTACCTCTGTATAGCCCTGATTCTCAACATGAAGGTCCAGCATGAAGTTTATGCAGGCCCTCTCAAGCCTTGCTCCAAGACCTCTGTATACTGTAAACCTTGCTCCTGTAATCTTACCTGCAGTTTCAAAGTCCAGTATTCCCAAGTCAGTTCCTATATCCCAATGGGCCTTGGCCTCAAAGTCAAACTTCCTGGGCTCTCCCCATTTCCTCATTTCCTGGTTATCTGCATCGCTCTTGCCTGCAGGAACGTCACCAGCCGGGGTATTAGGTATTCTCAGTATATAGTACTGTACCTCTTCATCAACCTTTGCCAAATCCTCATCCTTCTGCTTGATTTCATCTGACAGGGCCTTCATCTCTGCCATAAGATCGTCAGTATTTTCTCCTGCCTTCTTCATCTTGGGTATTTGCTGTGAGGCTGTATTCCTCCTGCTCTTTAACCCTTCAACATCAGCTATTATAGTCCTTCTCTTTTCATCCAGCTCTAATATCTTGTTCACCATCTCAACTGCAAATTCCTTACCCCTGACACTTAGAGCTGCCTTTACCTCATCAGGGTTTGTTCTTATTCTTTTAATATCAAGCATTTTATTACCTCCTTATGCCTTATATGTGATTTTAGGGAATATAAAAAGCCCTTCATCCCCTCAAAGGGACGAAGAGCCATGCTTCCGTGTTGCCACCCTAATTGGCCTATATATTCTATAAGCCCTCTCAAACGCCTTAACGCAGCGCATGCGTCCTGCTCCTCGCAGACCCTCATGGGTGGATTCAATGGCTTTAACCACTGGCTTGCACCTAACGCCAGCTCTCTGAAGGCCTCTTCCATTTACTGGTCCCTATCACAGGTTTCATTGCATTTATTATACCACTGTTTTCTAAAAAAACAACTGTTTTAAAAAATTTAATACAGGTATAAATCCCCTGTAACTTGTCTACAATTTATAATGGAGGTGGGAAAATGAGTGATGTTGATATACTTTATCAGATATCCAAGCTTAAGGAGATAGATTATAAGAATACATTGGTGTTAACAAGCCTTATTGAGCTTCTGATAGAAAAGAAGGTTATTACAAGAGCGGAGCTTGCCGCCCATTCCAGAAGGCTGGACGAATACGCAGTTTCCTCACAGGATGAATGAGTGCCATGTGTTTGGTCTATACCTTCTGCGCCTCATGGGGCAATGATAGCTGTAGTTTAAAACGATAGGTTGTAGTTAAGAGCCTGCCCCATATTCAGGGCAGGCTCTCTTATATCTCTATACATTTGCTTCTGTTTCCTGATGCCTGGCAGGTCCGTCAATCAATTCCTCCCTGAAGAGTATTAAGAACCTGCTCCAGTTCCTTAAGATACTGTCCATAGGCTGCCCAATCACCACTGGTCTGTGCCTGCTTTGCCTTGTCAAACAGTTCGGAGGCTTTCCTTATAAGCTCCTTGGTGTCCTGGTCAATCTCTGTATTGCCTCCTGTTCCCTGCCCTGGCTCTTCTCCACTGCCTGGAGCTCCGGTGCTAAACAGCACCTCCATTGCCTTGTCAATTGTAGGCTCCATTACTATGGTGTCTCCATACTGGACTATGACCCTCTTAAGCTCTGGCAGGCTATTCTGGCCTGAAGATTTTAGGTAGAGTGACTTAACATACAGCAAGGACTTCTCAATAGGTATTATGCTTGTTTCGCCAAGCATCACCACGGAGCCCTGCTGGCCCCACAGACTCCTGCTTTGAGATATTTCCGTGTTAGTATTAAGCTTGGATTCGAACTGCTGTGGCCCATATATTCCCTGGTCCTCAGGGAAATTTACAGCCAGCATTCCCCCTAAATCATTATCCATCCTGACTGCGAGCCAGGATACCATGTTCTCCTTGCCTGCAACCGTATATGGTATTGCAAGTATAAACTCCTCTGCATCCTTCCCAGGAAGCTTCATAACCTGGTATACAGCCTTGGATTCAGAGGTGGTGCCATTTGCATCCTTATATGAAGCTATGCTCCATAGATCCTGGCCGTTATAGAAGGTATTAACATTGGTCATATGGTACTTTTCATATACCTGTGCCTGAATTTCAAACACGTCCTCAGAATACCTCAGGTGAGCTCTAAGCTCCACCGGCATTTCACTTATATCCTTGAATATGCCTCCATATATCTCGTTCATGGTTTTAGCTATACCGTCATTATTATTTGCAAGATAGAAGTCAACGGTACCATCATAGGCATCTACTACCACCTTTACAGAGTTGCTGATATAGTTTATTCCATAATAGGTTTCAGAATAGGGGAATTTATCTGTATATGTATAAGCATCTATTATCCAGTACATTCTGTCGTTAGCTACCACCACATATGGGTCCTCGTCATAGCTGAGGAATGGTGCAATCTTCTCTATACGGTTCTTTATGTTTCTATTGAGTATTATCTTGCTGCCCGAGGATATATCGCTTGATAATACAAGGTTTGGACTTTTAAGCCTCCATGCATATATAAGCCTGTTAAGGGGGGTAAGGGTTATACCCGCCTTCCCATCATACCTATTCTCCTTATTATCATTTCCTGTAGGATAGTCTATTTCATTGCTCTTGTTGCCTACGATAATGTAGTTATAGTCCATTTCCCCAAAATATAGCTGAGGCTTGTTAAGGCTGATGCCGCTGCCCCCCTCCACAGGTATATCATCGAGTATATATTCAGGAAGGCCTGTGCTGGTTGCCTGATTGGTATAGCTCATAACTGCCCCGTAGCCATGGGTATAGAATAGGTGTGTATTCTGCCAGGTCTGCAGCCTTGCATCGCCGCTTGATAAATCAAGCTCCCTGGCAGCAACAAAAACCTGCCTGAGCTCCCCATTTATTAAGTATCTGTCAATATCTACATCTTTAAATCCATAATAGGTCCTTATGGCCTGCATCTGGTTATAAACATCCTTGCTCAGGTCAAATTCAGTAACCCTTATGTTGTCTATGGTAGGTCTGTTGCTTTCTATATCCTTTGCAGTCAGGCTGTTATCCACCGAAAACTCCAAAGAATCCACATCATCCAGTCCAAATGCCTTCCTGGTCATTTCTATGTTATAGGATATATACTTAGCTTCCTTGTCCCTGGCATTAGGGGTTACCACTACCTTCTCTACAACTTCAGATAGCACTCCCTCACCTATCATTAGAACTATTATTAACCCCGCTGTAATCAATATGGGCTTTACCTTCTTCTTTCTTATAAATACAGCTGTAAGTATGGCTGCTATAATGCAGCATAAAGCGATAACCCTATATACTGGAAGGGTGACATTAACCTCAGTATAACCTGCGCCGTCCGCAACCCCTCCTCCTGCATATACAAGAGTAAAGGTTTTAATATAGAAGAATCCTGATATTAATATAAGAAATACCGCACCTAAAGCTGCCAGCTGCTTAGCTAAAAAAGAGCTAGCCAGATTATTCTGCCCCCTCATAAAGTTCTTGAAGTCTCTTCCAGAGTTAGCGCCTCTTGCTGTGCCAAATACCATAACAGCTATAATGGCAAACACTATTACAATCCCTATAAGAATTCCAAGTATTGATTGTATTAGGGGCAGCTTGAATATATAAAAGCTTGCATCCTTGTTAAATAGAGGGTCCTTAACCCCAAAGTCTGTGGAGTTTATAAATTCCAATATCCTGTACCAGAATATACCTGTAAATGCCAGAGACAGTAAAAATGACAATCCTACAGACACAAGGTTTATTATTTTTCTTAGTCTTGTATCCTCGCTTTTTACCACTGTAAGCATTTTTATCTTAAGACTCATCTTCCTTACATAATTTATATAAGCACGTATTGCCAGGAAAAGTATAATAAAAGAGGGTATAAACACTGCGGTTTTCCACTTAAGGGATGTGAAAAATACCTTAAGATATCCAACCTCTGCGAACCATTGGTAATTAACAATCGTATCTGCCATAATTCCTATGACTATTATGAGTGCTATTATAATTCCTAAGGCCCATATGATTCCCTTTTTAACTTTCATATAAGCTTTAAACCTCCTTCGTTATTAAGTAACCCTTTATACGCAAGGACTCTTCAATTCTGTCCATAACCTGCTGGCTGTCAGCTTCTATTGTATGAATATGAACACCGGAGGTAAGATCTGACAAGGGCTTTGCCTCTTCCTCCCCAAGCCTTCTTACAAACTGCTCCACATCGTAAACAGATTTTATCATAAGGTTCCCTGTTATCTCACCATATAGCTTATGCTCAATGGTAACATCCATCACTCTTCCCCCTAGTGCCACAATAGTTAAAAGCTCATCTCTTATTTCATCACGGCCATGCTTTACTGCTATAACCCTGGAAGTTCTGGATTTCTCCTCTCCTGTAACCATATATCCCTGGGGAGTTGCGATTATACTACTGCCCTCTGCCCTTAAAAGAGCTATATCCTGTACTACTACCTGCCTACTTACCATAAGTCTTGAGGATATTTCATTTCCCTTAACGGGTCCTCCTTCACTTTTAAGGATTTCAAGCAGCTTTTCTCTTCTCTCCTCGCCCTTCATGGCCATCCCTCCTAAAGATTATATTCCCATTATACTATATTTTAGCACTATTACCATAAATGATTACGTTTTAATTGTGTCACTACAGGGTTGGGACTAAAATAAGAAATTCCATGTAAAGCTTTAACATGGAATTTCCACCTTAACTATTCACTATTATGCCCTTTGGAAGACATATAATAAACGTACTTCCTTCATTAACCACACTTTCGACCTTTATCTCTCCTCCATGACTTCTTACTATTTCCATGGCAATGGGTAGTCCAAGTCCGCTTCCACCTGTTTTCTTGTTCCTTGCCTTATCCAGCCTGTAGAACCTCTCGAATACCTTAGGTATTTCTTCCTCAGCTATGCCAGGTCCCTGGTCCCTTACACATATCCTTAGCATATCACCCTTCTCAATCCACATGTGTAGTGAGCTTTCCTCAGGAGAATACTTCATGGCGTTTTCAAGTATGTTATATACTGCCCTTAATATCTGCTCTCTGTTAGCCTCTATTAACACAGAAAGAGTATCCAGCTTAAAATCCAGCCTTTTCTGCTCAACCTTAAACTCCAGCTTGCTTGCAACCTCGGAACATAGTAAACCTAAGTCAAACCTCTCTGCCTTTACTCCATATTCCCCTTCCAGCTTTGTAAGCTCAAGAAGGTTTGCTACCGTCTTTGTAAGGCGGTCTATTTCTTTATCTATATCATTTAAGAATTCAAATGCAACCATCTTATCCTCAAGTGCTCCATTAAGCAATGTCTGTACCAGCACCTTCATGCCTGCCAGAGGAGACTTAAGCTCATGGGAAGCATCTGCAACCAGAGTTCTTCTCTGCTCATCAATCATTGTAACCTTGGCGTTCATCTTATTAAATGCATCACCAAGTATTGCAATATCGTCTCTTCCAGAAACCACTACCTGCTGCTTTAATGTCCCCTTATCCATAGACTCAATTGCCTTGGTTATTCTATGCAGAGGATTGGTAATCCTATCAACCATAACATATATTGAAAACCCTAACAGAAGCATTATTACTGCAGAAACAACTGCCAGATTCTTAGCAGTATCATTCGCAGCATAGTATACATCATCCACCGTACTGGACAGCATGACTACTCCGAATACCTGATTGTTGCTAATAACAGGAACCGCTGCACATACAAACTTTACTTCCCCATCATCCTCATACTCTCCAGATGACTCCTGTCCATTAAATGCTGCATCTACTATACTTATGTCCCTGATTTCTTCCCAATCAGTTTTCAGCCCATAGCTTTCAATAATTCTGCCTTCCTTGTCTGTTATTATAACTCTTGCCCCTGACTTATACGCAACGCTTTGTATTTCCTCCCTAAAATCCTCAGCCTTGTCAATTCCTTTTTCATCAATCATATACTGCAGATTCCTTGCATAAGCCATTATCAGCTCCTGCCTTCCGGCGAGAGACCATTTTATAAACATGGTATGTACTATAATGTTGATAATCACAAGGGCTGCAAAAATTGTTACCACATAGCTGATAACCATCCTTAGCTTTAGGGTGTTTTTAAGGCCTTTAACCCTTGTAATAATAACCTACCCCCCATTTGGTAAGTATGTACTGAGGTTCTCCAGGGTCCTTTTCAATCTTTTCTCTAAGCCTTCTTACATGAACATCAACGGTTCTTGAATCTCCATAATAATCATATCCCCATATAATCTCCATAAGGTTTTCACGACTATACACCTTATTGGGATTTGTCACAAGACGGAGAAGTATATCGAATTCCTTTGATGTTAGATCCACTGGTTTCTCATTTACCGTAACCTTTCTCAAAGCTACATCAATTTTTAAATCTCCGCTGTTTATTATTTCACCCTTGTTTGGTACAAGGCTGTAAGTTCTTCTCAGGAGTGCCTTTATCCTGACCCTCAGCTCAAGTATATTAAACGGCTTTGTTAAATAGTCATCTGCTCCCAGTTCAAAGCCTACCACCTTATCCTCATCCTCTCCCTTTGCCGTAAGCATTATAACAGGTATAGCGGACTTTTCCCTTACCTTCTTCAACAGTGTCAGACCATCTATGCTGGGCAGCATTATATCAAGTATTATCAGGTTGTAAATGTTAACATTAAGTTTTTTTAAAGCCTCTTCACCATCATAGGCAGTATCAACTGAAAATCCATCCAGCTCCAGAGTATACTTTATTCCTTTAACTATACTTTCCTCGTCATCAACAACCAGTATTCTATAATCCATTTTATCCCCCTCCAAAATAACAAAAATAGCTCAGTTGCGCGAATCTGCATCCTGCAAAAGTTTAAGACCCTCATCTCCGTTCATAGAGTAATTGTGATGGTTCCTGATAAGATAGCCAAAATAATCCCCCTGGTCCTTTATATAAAGGAATGCCTTTTCCGGATGATTATAATAGGTATCCACCATTTTAAACTTTTTAAACCGACTTACAAAACCTGGCATACTCTTATCCAAAAGTACCATAATTGATTTTGTAATTATATTGAGTCCCCCTGCTAGCTTTCCGATATCATGAAGAAGAGCAGCCTTAACAAGCACACACTGCTTTTCTTCATTTGTCCTGCAATTACTCAGCACATCCTTTGCCACCCTCAGGCAATGGGCTTGCTCATATTCAGGCAGAGAATAAAACAGTCTTCTTTCATCTTCATTAAGATAAAACTCTATAAAGTTTTTTTCATTTGCAGTTATCTTTGCAGTCATAGCCTTAAAAAACTGTTTAACCCTGTAGAGCATATTTTGTCCTCCACATATATGTCATCAAGTCTATAATTTTCTATTTCATATTATACACTATAATACATAAAAAGACAAAACAAGTAAATAGGGCTTTACATTCGATTTTACCTAATTTTTTATCTTATTTATTTACTTTAGCATATTTTTATTTATTATGAAATTGTAGCATTTCAATTTTATTTTCTACTTTCAATTATATAACCACTCTGTAATATTCATGTATCCTTATCACAGAATTGAATTACACTGCATAATATTAACTGACAAAAGATTATGATTTATAAGGATGTGAATTTTATGCTTTTTTTCACCTCTGGCACAGATTCGGGTAGAAAAATAATCAATAACCAGATTTCTCTTTTAAACACCCGCTTGGCTGCTACCGAAAACCTCATTGACTCTATTCACGAATCAGAAAGAGCATACGAGCTGGACTTAAAGACTCTGATTTCCATGATGACCGAGCTTTATGGAAATCTCGATGGCACCTTTTATGAAACCATCAATGATATGCGGATAGTAATCGTTATAATCACCTTTCTCATGCTTCCTCAGAATGCACAGACGCTGAAGCTAGAGAGGGATTATACAAGGGAAACTAATATAGAGTATGCAGATTCATTAGAGGCCTTTAGAGATACTCTTGAAAAGCTATCTCATGGCACCCTTAAATTCTAGACCAAAAGAGGTGAAGGAACGTGATTTATCAGAGCCCTTATGCTCTTAGGGAAGAACTCAAAAGAAGAGTACAGGATATGCTTAGACAGGTGGAGCTTAAATATGAGGAAGTAGTCCGTGCCAGAGCGCAGCTTGACCACTTAAGGCATCAGGATATACAGCTGCGCCAGGAATTCAACTCACTACAAGCTACTACTTGGAGGAGAGTCGCATCTGCCAACTCTTGTACTGCATCAGCTATGAGCATCCTACACCTGACAGAGCTTGAAAACAGTCTACAGGAACTAAGCAGCCTGATTTCCTTACGAACACAGGCATATAATAAGCTTACTCAGGATGCCTATGGATCAGTCTCACAACTGCTATCAACAATAAATGATTGTATAAGATGCGAAAGCTGAGTAACAGCAAAGCCGTGTGATATAATAAAGGCCTATTTCCTACTATGACTTATTAGCAGGATATAGGCCTGGTTATTTAATATGTTAACTCAAAATACAACATGTAAATATGGTGGTATAGGTAAAAGCCAATTCACTTCTTCATTATTCCCTTTTACCTATTACCTTCCAAAAATCACGAATGTGCTTATCAAGTAAAAGTGAACTATGTAGGGTATGGACTCTATGCCACCCCATGGTAAGGACTGCACCATGGTTAAAGCATCATATAACCTTAGACCAGTACGAAGGTCTTGAATATTTATATTAAGTAATAGTGAAGAGTGAAAAAGTAATAAGTAAAAAACCGGATGCTTACACATCCGGTTTTTTGGTGAGCCACCGGGGAATCGAACCCCGGACACCATGATTAAAAGTCATGTGCTCTACCGACTGAGCTAGTGGCTCAAAAAATAAAAAATGGTGCGGAGAGCGGGACTTGAACCCGCACGGGATACCCACACGCCCCTCAAACGTGCGCGTCTGCCAATTCCGCCATCCCCGCATACATAATCTCATTCTGTGGGTTTCATCCACTTCATGAGCTAGTCTATTTTCGAGGGCTAATCCCGCTTCGCGGGCTAATGCTTCTTCGAAGCATTTTTGAGTTTATTTCACAAACTCATCAGACAACCAAATTAATCAGTTCCCTGAAAACTGCACAGCAAAATTTCTCATAAAAGATCAAGCCCTCGACCTATTAGTACTCATCAGCTGAATGCATCGCTGCACTTACACCCTGAGCCTATCAACCTGGTGTTCTTCCAGGGGTCTTAACCTTGCGGTGGGAGATCTCATCTTGAGGG
>JAEZLD010000053.1 GCA_023415335.1 Bacillota bacterium
CCCTTCAGGGCTAGCCAAAGAATGTGGTGCAAGAGGCAAATCCCTCAGTGCGCCTTCCAGGCGTAAGCAGGTATTATCCCCTTATAGGGGTAGAGCAAACCACCGGCTAAGCCGGTGGTCATGATTGAATTCGGATAATAAACTAAAATATGATAAAAAATAACAAAATATACTATAATATGTCGAAATTACTGTTGAAAAATCAAATATCTATGCTATACTGAAGTAGATAAATCTTTAAGGAGCGGTGCAGAGATGCCGGCAAGGTTTTCATAAGGTATACCTGTGTATACATTCTAAGGATTGTAATCTTGTTGGCATGACAGGATTATTTTTTTATGCCCTGAAAGCGCCGTAGCTTGAATGCCTGAAACGGCTACATGGTTTAAATACTTCTTAGGAGGAAACGATAATGAGTGAGGAAAAGGTACAGTTAGGGAACGAAGGTATAAAGGATGCCAGAAAGCTGGGAATACCAAAGATGCTGATACTTGGAATACAGCATACCTTTGCAATGTTTGGAGCTACAGTTATGGTTCCACTTTTAACAGGACTTAGCATATCAACAACCCTTCTGATGGCAGGCTTAGCAACGCTGCTGTTCCATCTTATAAGTAAAAGAAAGGTTCCTGCATTCTTGGGGTCGTCCTTTGCATTCATTGGAGGCTATGCAGCTATAGCACCGCTTAAGGATGCAGCAGGAAACCAGCTTGACAATAAGGAACTTCTTCCATATGCATGCTTAGGTGTAGCGGCGGCAGGACTTGTTTACTTAATACTTGCTGCGCTTGTTAAATACGTTGGGACCAAAAAGGTTATGAGGTTTTTCCCTCCTGTAGTAACAGGACCAATAATAATATCAATCGGACTTATATTATCACCATCAGCTATAAGCAGCTGCTCCACAAACTGGCTCTTAGCCATTATAGCACTGGTAGTTATAATAATCTGCAACATATGGGGCAAGGGCATGGTTAAGATTGTGCCAATAATTATAGGCGTTATTGTTTCCTATGTAGTTGCTGTATGTATGGGTGCTGTAGACTTTACAGCAGTTAAGGAGGCGGCATGGGTTGGCTCACCAATAGTATGGTCAAGGACAGTATTCGGAGGGGTTGACTTCTCCAGCCCGCTGGTTGCCAGCTCAATAATAGCAATAGTTCCAATATCCTTGGCTACAATGATGGAGCATATAGGAGATATATCGGCCATAAGCGCAACCTGCGGAGAGAACTTTATAAAGGAACCAGGACTTCATAGGACTCTTACAGGAGATGGACTTGCAACTGCAATAGCATCCCTCTTTGGAGGTCCTGCAAACACAACCTATGGTGAAAACACAGGAGTGCTTGCACTTACAAAGGTGTATGACCCTGCGGTAATAAGAATAGCAGCCTGTGTGGCAGTTATACTTTCCTTCTCCCCTAAGATAGAGGCTCTGATAAGCACAATCCCTTCATCAATAATAGGCGGAGTATCCCTTATACTGTATGGAACAATATCTGCAGTAGGTGTAAGGAATGTAGTTGAAAGCCAGGTTGATCTTACCAAGAGCAGAAACCTTATAATAGCGGCAGTAATATTGGTATGTGCCATGGGCTTTAACTCCATAGGAGGAGTAACCTTTAATATAGCATCAGCAAGCGTAACCATATCGGGCTTGGCACTAGCGGCTATACTTGGAATACTCCTTAATGCAATACTTCCAGGCAATGACTACGTGTTTGATGATGGAGAGCAAAAGAAGACAGGGGTGCAGTTCAAAGTCTGATGGAATCTTTACAGCACAAATAAAAAGTGTTTATGTGAAGCAAATATAAGGCTCACATAAACACTTTTTTATTACAGGGGGAACCGTACCGGCTTTTATTGTAATTATGCAGAGGTATTATCTCCTGTTATGTTTTTTCCATTTTCCTGTATGGTTTTACTGTACCAGTATGCGCTGTCCTTGGGAATCCTTTTCTGGGAGGGATAGTCTACATACACAAGACCGAACCTTTCCTCATAGCCACTGGTCCATTCAAAGTTGTCGGTAAAGGACCAATGGAAATATCCAAGGACAGGTATACCTTCACTACAGGCTTGTGAAAGCGCAAAAAGATACCTGTGAAGGTAGTCTATGCGGTCCGGATCATGTACACATCCATCCAGATATATCCTATCATTGCACGATTGACCGTTTTCGGTAATAATGAGAGGCAGTCCATATCTTTCATAAATCCACTTTGGACCATACCTCATAACCTCAGGTACAACCGGCCATTTTAATGCAGTCCGTGGGAACCCCTCATGCTTAATAATATAATCGGGTTTTCCGCCTGTTAAGGTTGAAGCATGGCCATTATATATGTTAAGCCCTATGAAATCCATGGGAACTTTTATGATTTCTATGTCCATGGGAGAAACAGAAGCAGCTGCCTGGGAAAGCTCAGGGTTTTCCGTATAAGGGAAGTAGCCAAGGCATATGGGGTCTAAAAGCCAGTGATGGGTAAAGCCCCAGCAGTCTCCATCGGGAAAGCTCAGGAGTCTTGCTGCTTCCGTGTCTTCACGTGTTTGTGGATAGCAGAGCTCTCCTGTGGATACTATTCCTACTTTTATATCAGGGTCGACATTTCGCATCTGCCTTATAGCAAGGCCGTTGGCCAAAAGCACATGGCACCAGCATTTAAAACGTTCCTTAATGGGAAGCTTTTTCCCTGGTGCATGAAGTCCTCTTCCATATCCTAGCTCAACTACACATTGTGGTTCATTGAGTGTGAAATAATGCTTAACACGGCCTTTGAAGTGGCCGGCAATAAATTCAGCATAATCTGCGAAGGCATATGGTGTAGAGTAGTCCTCCCAGCCTCCTTCCAGGGCAGCTGGAAGGTCCCAGTGATATAACGTAATCCAGGGAGTAATGCCAAGGCTAAGGCATAAATCCACTACCTTATCATAGTAGTCAAGGCCTTTTGGATTAAGCTCGCCTTTACCTTTTGGGAAGATTCTCGGCCAAGACAGGCTGAAACGATAATTCCTTATACCTAGCTTTGCTATAAGCCTTATATCCTCCTCATAGCAATGGTAGGAATTGCAGGCTACCTCTCCTGTATGTCCATAGGAAACTGTACCAGACTCCTTACAGAAAAGATCCCAAATTGAAGGTCCCTTGCCATCCTCAAAGGCTCCTCCTTCAATCTGGTATGATGAGGAGGCCGCCCCCCATATGAAATCGTCTTTAAAAGACATTATATCACCCCATTAGTACCTTTATTTCGTACATGCTCTTATGGTTTGTAAAGGGAATTAGGCTTCCGTCAATCCTAATACCATCTACCTTTATTTCTGTAACACCCTTTTCAACCCCTGCCTTATTGTCTACTGTAATGTGGTAGGTGACTCCCCGGAATAAACGTGTGCATGAAAATTCCTTAAGCCAGGACGGAATACAAGGATCAATCATTAGGCCCTCAAATGTAGGCTGTATACCTAATATATACTGGCTGATGGCCACGAAAAACCAGGCTGCGGTGCCTGTAAGCCAGCTGTTTTTTCCTTCTCCAAAGGTGGCTGCATCCCTTCCAGCTATCATCTGGCAATAGACATATGGCTCAGTCCTGCGTATTTCGCTTATATCCTCTGTATATGGGGGACAGGTCTTGCTGTATAATTCGAATGCACGATTCCCGTGGCCAAGCATGGTTTCGGCGCAAACGATCCAGGAGTTGGAATGACAGAATATGCCTGCATTTTCCTTGTATCCAGGTGGATAGGAGGATATTTCCCCCAGACCAGGGAAGTACTCAGTGTAGGCAGGCTGATGAAGCAGGACGCCGTAAGTGGTGTCCAGCCTTTTTTCAACACTTCCTAGTGCCCTTTCTGCATGGCCTTCATCAATGCCTATGCCTGCCATTATGCACATGCCCTGGGGTTCAATATAAATCTGTCCCTCATTGCAGGTATGGCTGCCTACTGGTAGGGATGAGGCATCGTAGGCCCTTAAGAACCAATCTCCGTCCCAACCGTGTTTAAGTACAGCATTATACATGATGTCAACCTCTTCTAATACTTTAGAGGCTTCATCATCTAAACCTATATGTTTGCATATGTGTGCATACTCATTTCCGTATTTTACAAACATACCTGCAACTAACACACTTTCGGCAACAGGTCCCTCAGATGGGCCTGAGGTTTGGAAGCTTTCCCCTGGCTGGGTTGAAAAACAGTTAAGGTTAAGGCAGTCATTCCAATCAGCACGTCCAATAAGAGGAAGCCCATGGGGCCCCTTATGTTTTTTTGTATAGCTTAAGCTGCGACGCAGATGCTCTATAAGCGGTGCAGAGGTTGCCTCATCATTGTTGAAGGGACATATCTCCTGAAGTATAGAAAAGTCGCCTGTTTCCTTGAGATAGGCACTTGTGCATGCTATAAGCCATAAGGGATCATCACTAAAGCCGCTTCCAACATCTGCATTACCCCTCTTGGTAAGAGGCTGGTACTGATGGTAGGCGCTTCCGTCTTGAAACTGTGTGGAGGCTATATCAAGTATCCTTTCTCTGGCTCTTTCAGGAATAAGGTGTACAAAACCTAAAAGGTCCTGACAGGAATCCCTAAAGCCCATGCCCCTACCTAGGCCACTTTCATAATAGCTGGCGGAACGGCTCATATTGAAGGTAACCATACATTGATATTGGTTCCATATATTAACCATACGATTAAGCTTGGGGTCATATGAGGATATGGTAAACTTTGATAGAAGCTTATCCCAATATTGGCCTAGCTTAATAAATGCTTCGTCAAATTGCGCGTCTGTTGAATACTTGGCTATAAGCTTTTCCGCAGGCTCCTTATTACATACCCCTGGTGAGGAGAATTTTTTTGACTGTTCATTTTCGCAATATCCAAGTATAAAAATAAAGCTTCTGCTTTCGCCTGGAGAAAGACATAGGTGTATATTATGGCTTCCTATTGGTGCCCATCCATGGGCCATGGAATCCCTGCTTTTGCCAGATGCTACTGCCTCAGGCATTGAGATATCCCCATATACTCCGCAGAAGCTATCTCTGCTGGTATCGAAACCGTCAATTGGTACATTTACTGAAAAAACGGCATAGTGGTTTCTTCGTTCCCTATACTCTGATTTATGATATATGCCGCTGCCCTCTACCTCAACCTCTCCTATGGAAAAATTCCGCTGGAAGTTGGTCATGTCATCCATTGCGTTCCATAGGCAGAATTCTACAAAGCTGAACAGCTCCAGCTGCTTGTCCTGAGAGGTGTTGTTAGAAATGGTAAGACGGGTTACTTCGCATGGGTCCTCAAGGGGGACGAATACCTCCTGCTTTGCACGTATGCCAGCTTTTTCTCCCTCGAAAATGGTATACCCAAGACCGTGACGGCAGACATAATGATCAAGCTCCGTCTTTGTTGGCTGCCATCCTGGATTCCATACGGAATTACCATCTTTTATATAGTAATAGTGACCGTTGTTGTCCATGGGACTGTTGTTATAACGGTAGCGTGTCATGCGTAGAAGCTTTGCGTCCTTATAAAAGCTGTATCCTCCTGAGGTGTTTGAGACAAGGGAGAAGAAGTTTTGGCTTCCCAGGTAGTTAATCCAGGGGAGGGGAGTTTTTGGAGTATTAATGACATACTCTTTACTTACATCATCAAAATAGCCGAATTTCATATTATACCAGCCTTTCTTTATAGTATATGTCATAAAATAGTTTAAAAACGAAAACGATTTAGAATCATGCAATAAATGGCCTATGACATAAGCCTGTGGTACTATGAGGTATCATAAAGTACCAGGATAACTTTCTGCAGCTTATAAATATTGCGAAAACGTATAAGTAGTTAATTATAATTCAACAATATACCAAAAAAAATCAAAAAGCAATACTGTTTTTCTGTATCAAAACAAATTTAATATAAATTGATAAACTCTAGATTATGTATCATATATACTGTTGTTAGTAGTATAGTATCCGCTAAACATTAAATATATGATGACTATAACCTTATTATTCGAATATATGGGATGTAAAAACCCATTTATTTTTTAAAAACAAAAAATATTAGAAAATTATAAATAATATATTGTAATTATCAGAAAATGGTATTACAATTAAATTGCGAAATCGATTAAGTACACAACTTGACCACAGATATACAGTTTTATTTTATACAGATAGGGGATTTGCTTTATGGTATCAATCAAGGACATTTCTATGGCATGTGGTGTTTCAACTGCAACAGTTAGTAAAGCGCTTAACGGAGCTCATGACATCAGTGAGGCAACAAAGGAGAGAATTTGTAAGGCAGCAGAGGAGATGGGCTATCTGCCTAATGCAGCAGCACGATCACTAAAGACAAACAGAACCAATAACATAGGGGTATTGTTTGCGGAGGAAGCAGGTATAGGACTTACACAGGAATACTTCGCAGCAGTTTTAGAAGGATTTAAGAACAAGGCTGAAAGTGAAGGATATGATATAACCTTTATCAATAACAACAATGCTGCTATGAGCTATTATGAACATTGCCTATATCGCAATGTTGATGGAGTGGTAGTGGTTTGTGCATGCTTTAGGGATTCCCAGGTTGGAGAATTGGTTAATAGCGGTATTCCTTCTATAACAATAGACTATGTATTCAATGGCCGTATGGCGGTTTTGTCAGACAACCTTAAAGGAATGAGCGACTTAGTTGAGTATGTTTATAATATGGGACATAGAAGGATTGCATTTATACATGGAGCTCCAAGCTCAGTAACAGAAAAAAGGCTTGTAGGCTTTTACAGGACTGCAGAAAGGTTGGGAATTGAAGTTCCGGATGCTTATGTAAGGCAGGGGATTTATCATAATCCGGAAATCTGTTCAAGAATAACCAGAGAACTCCTCAGTCTTAGCAATCCGCCAACCTGCATTCTTTTTCCAGATGACTTTTCTGCAATAGGTGGATATAACGAGATTAAGCAGCAGGGGCTGAGAATTCCGGAGGATATATCGGTAGCAGGCTATGATGGAATTAATTTATCTCAGGTTATGGAGCCTTCCCTTACAACAATACACCAGAGAACCAGAGAGATGGGCTCACAAGCTGCAAGCCAACTGATACATATGATTGAGCATCCAAAAACAACCCTGCCTGAGATTTCAGTGATAGAAGGAGATTTATGGGAAGGGAGGAGCGTAGGCAACATTAATATATAGCATAAGAAAAGCTAAAACGGGTTTGTTTTAATAGTAAGAGCTAATTAGGGAAATGGGAAAAAAGTGGTGATTAGCCTAAAGGGTTAATTAATAAATTAAGGAGGTTGGGGTATGAAAAAATTTATTGCGCTGCTTCTTACAGTGGTACTTGCAGCCGGAGTACTTACAGGCTGCGGAGAGAAAAAGGGAGGAGAAGCCACGCCTACACCTACAAAAGCAGACGAGAAAAGGACATTTGTTATTTATGCATGGAACGAGGAATTCAAGGGTGAGTTTGAACAATTCTACAAGGATAAGGTTCCAGCTAATGTTGAGGTAAAGTGGGTTATAACTCCTAGTACAAACAATGCCTACCAGAACAAGCTGGATGCTGATTTAAAGGCAGGAAAGCAGATTGACATGTACCTTATTGAAGCTGACTATGCATCAAAGTATACTAAGACTGATTATACCTTGGACTTAAAGACTATAGGCATAACTGATCAGGATACAGCGCAGATGTATGAGTATACCAAGACCGTAGTAAAAGACGACAAGGGTAATTTGAAGGGAGCTTCCTGGCAGGCAACACCTGGATTGTTTGCATACAGACGTGATATTGCAAAGGAAGTACTTGGAACAGATGATCCTGTTAAGGTACAGGAAATACTATCTAATTGGACCAAGTTTGATGAAGTTGCAGCAAAGATGAAGAAGGCTGGATACTACATGCTTTCTTCATATGATGATGCATATCGTACGTATTCTAACAATGTTTCTGCTCCTTGGGTAAATGCTAACAATGAAATAATAATCGATGAAAACATAAAGAACTGGATTAAGCAGACAAAGACCTATACAGAAAAGGGTTATGTCCATGGAACTCAGCTTTGGGATCCTGACTGGGGGAAGGATCAGGGACCAGATGGAAAGGTGTTTGGTATCTTCTATAGTACTTGGGGAATAAACTTCACCTTGCTTGGCAACTCTCTTGCAAACCCGGTTCCTAAGGAAATGAAGAAATACTCTGAAGAGTATTGGAAGTTCCTAGAGGGGAATGGAAAGTTTGGACAGTGGGCAGTATGTGAAGGACCAGCTACTGGATGGTACTGGGGAGGAACCTGGCTCTGTGCAGGTAAGTCTTGCTTAAATGATGGAAATAAGGATTTAGTAAGGGATATAATATATACCATGACCTGTGATAAAGCCATGGCAAAGAAGATAACCATTGATGTTGAGGATTATACTAACAATATGGCAGCAATGAAGGAGATTGCAAATGATCCTAACTATGGATCGAAGTTCCTGGGAGGACAGAATCATATTAAGCTTTTCAGTGAACTTGCGCCAAAGATAGATATGAGCAATATATCACCATATGACCAGGGATGTAATGAACAATTACAGACTGCAATGAGGAGTTACTATCAGGGGAAAGCTACCTATGAACAGGCTCTTGATGCCTTCTATAAGGCAGTAATTACATTATATCCTAATTTGAAGAGACCTGCTAAATAACTGGCTTATTCATAGTAAAAAATCATAAATTGCAGGGTGGGAGTATTCCCACCTTGCAATAAATAATTATAAACCTTGGTGCGAGGTGATTTTATTGAAGGAAAAAGTAGAACATAAACGGCACAAGTCTGTAAGCTATGCAAAATGGGGTTACATATTTATAGCACCCTTTTTTCTGGCCTATGGAGTTTTTTCGCTTGTTCCTCTGATATCTACTTTTTATAACAGTTTTTATGAGAATTACATGGTAGGACTATTGCAGGTTGGTCCTAATTTTGTAGGACTTAAGAATTACTCTGAGCTTTTCAATTCAGATATATTAATATATGCAAAAAATACAATGATAATGTGGCTTATGGGATTTATCCCACAGATCATAGTATCTCTTCTTCTAGCTGCATGGTTTACAGATTTACGCCTGAAACTTAAAGGGCAGAGGTTTTTCAAGACGGTTATTTACCTTCCAAACCTTATTATGGCATCTGCCTTCTCAATGCTCTTCTTTACATTGTTTGGTATCAATGGATCTGTTAATGATGTATTGGTAGATCTAGGTGTTCTTAGAGAGCCATTCTCGTTTTTCGCCAATGTGCTAACTACAAGAGGGATGGTTTCAGTTATGAACTTCCTCATGTGGTATGGAAATACTACTATACTGCTTCTTGCAGCATTTCTTGGGATTGATAGCAGCTATATTGAAGCATCAGAGATGGATGGTGCATCTCCTATGCAGGTATTTTTTAAGGTGCGACTTCCTCTTGTAAAACCTGTACTTGTATATGTAATAATAACCTCCTTAATTGGAGGCATACAGATGTTTGATGTACCTCAAATACTTACAAATGGGAACGGAGATCCTGGTCTTTCAACTATGACCTTAATCATGCATCTGAATAAGCATTTGTTTAGTCATAATTATGGAATGGCTGGTGCTTTATCTGTAATATTATTTATAGTAACGGGTATACTTAGTTTTGCGGTATACCGCGCTAGCATGCGGGATTCCCGGTCCATGTATAAACAAAATAGGAAATTAAATATAGAATTGGAAAGTGATGTTAAGGTGAAGGGGGGCGTTGGGGCATGAAGGAGAAAAAAATGAATAGTACAGGCCTTGTTCTTAGGAGATTTGGTGCCTATTTTGTACTTATTATTTTAACAATACTATCGTTATTTTCTTTTTATATGCTTTTAATGAACAGTACTCGTGCCCATTCACAAATACAGCAAGGGTTTTCCTTTCTTCCTGGGAAATGGCTTTTAGTTAATATTCAAAATGTATTAGCAAGTGATGCTTATGATATGATGGCAGGCTTTGTGAACAGTATGATTGTTGGAATTAGTTCGGCAGTTTTAGCAACTTATTTCTCGACTCTTACAGCCTTTGGGATACATGCCTATGAATTTAAGCTTAAAAATATAGCTTTTACATTTATATTAGCAGTTATGATGATTCCTTCGCAGGTTACTGCATCGGGTTTTATAAAGCTTATTTATGATATAGGATTAAAGGATACACTTACTGCGCTGATAATACCTAATATTGCTGCACCAGTAGTATTTTATTTTATGATTGCATATATGAAGAGCAATCTTAATGTCTCCATAATAGAGGCAGCAAGAATAGATGGTTCGGGTGAGTTTTCAACCTTTAATAGGCTAGTTATACCTGTTATGAGGCCTGCTATGGCAGTTCAAATGATATTTACATTTGTGAGCTCATGGAATAACTTCTTTATACCAGCTTTGCTTCTTGATTCTGAAAAAAAGAAGACTATACCTGTACTTATTGCCTTGGTTAGAAATGCAGACTACCAGAAGTTTGATATGGGAAAGCTTTACGCTTTGATACTACTATCAATTCTTCCTGTAGTAATAATTTATCTGCTTTTGTCCAAGTTAATTATAGGAGGCGTGGCCGTAGGAAGTGTAAAGGAATAGTAACAGAAGTATAATAAAGGCGCAGGGATGCACAATTGCATCCCTGCGCCTTTTCTTGTATGCCGTAAAATTTATCTTCCAGCGAGGCCTCTCTCGTAGCTCTCAACCATCTTTTTAACCATGAAACCTCCAACAGATCCGCAATCCCTAGATGTCATGTCTCCCCAGTATCCTGATGCAGGAACCTGAACGCCTATTTCATTTGCGACTTCTTCCTTGAATTTATCAAGCCTAGCCTGAGACTCGGGAACTAAAACCTTGTTTGCCATATAGATTGCACCTCCTGTTTGTTTCCTTGATATTATGTTAACCACTTTTAAAAATAATACACTGGAAAGGTGAGTTTAAGGAGATACAAAATGGTATAATAATAGCGAAAAGTCAAAGCACATAAAATGATTATCCATAATCAGGTGTGTTAAAGGCTATATGGCTGTGGGTTTTTCTTTGATAATAGACAAGTTTAATAAATTTAGCATAAAAAACTCTAAATAATAATTATTATTTGTTAAAAGGTATTGTTTATTAACAAAATATATGATAGTATATGAATGTAAGAAAAATAAACCCTACTTACTAGGTGTATATTTAGAAATAAACAATAATTTTATAAACGGAGGTAACATAAATGAAGAAGTTTGTATGTTCAGTATGTGGATATGTATATGAGGGAGAGGCTGCTCCAGAGAAGTGTCCTCAGTGTGGAGCTCCTGCATCCAAGTTCTCAGAGGCTAAAGCATCAGAAGGCTATGCTACAATGCACGTAATAGGAGAAGGCGCAAAGGATAAGGTTGAGATGGACGTTTACGAAGGCCTTTTAGCTAACTTCAATGGAGAGTGCACTGAGGTTGGAATGTACCTTGCAATGAGCAGGGCTGCTGAGAGAGAAGGCTATCCAGAGGTTGCAGAGGCATTCAAACGCTATGCATTTGAAGAGGCAGAGCACGCAGCAAAATTTGCAGAGCTTCTTGGAGAGGTTGTAACTGACTCAACTAAGAAGAACCTTCAGATGAGAGCAGAGGCTGAATCTGGCGCCTGTGAAGGCAAATTCGAGCTTGCAAAGAGGGCAAAGGCTCTTGGATACGATGCAATTCATGACACTGTACATGAGATGGCAAAGGATGAAGCAAGACACGGCGCAGGCTTTGCAGGACTTCTTAAGAGATACTTTGGTTAAGAAAAAATGTTTTAAATAACGGCATATAGTATGTTTAAGGGTACAGAGCATAACTGCACTGTACCCTTCTTTATATGGCGTTCTGATTTTATATTAACTAAAATCAAGATATAGCAATAGAAGTGTTAATATACCAAAAAATATTATACATGTTTTAATAGATTTCAATTGTTCTAATTGTTTTAAATATATGTATTCAAGTTTTTCTGCATCCGTCAAACCTCCATCATAAACGGTGTAAAATCTATTTGATTCTGATTCTGAATCGGAGCCCTCGTAATACTTGTAGCTAAATATACCTTCGGGTAAGGAACCACCATTTGCAATTATATTCTGGTATTCTTCATTTTGTTCACTTGAACAATCAATCTTTTGTAAAATTCCATTATTAAAATACATTCTTCTGATTTTTTCTTTCATATTTATAGGTTCTTTTGCCATATGAGAACCCTCCTTATATACTGTGGGAGCACTTCACAACGTTATGAAAATCAAATACATATATGTAATAATATAACATTTTCATGAATATAGTACAATGTTTATAGCAACGAATCTATATCTGAATATTATAATTATTTCAATAAATAGGCAGGAAAAAATTATTAATAATAGAATTTTTAGGTAGATATCAAGTATTTTTTAAAACTTTATGGAGGCAAAGCATATGGAAGATAACTTTAATGCTATGGGTAATTACCTTGAAACAAAAGAACGCATTGGTTATTTACCCCGCAAGGAAACATCACCTGAAGTCTATGAAAGGCTGGGACTAATGTGCGGGCTTGAGGTACATCAGCAGCTAAAGACTGAAA
>JAEZLD010000065.1 GCA_023415335.1 Bacillota bacterium
TGTGTTCTGGTTTATATATTCAGTGAGCGTGTATGCTCCGTTATACCATAACTGTTCGTTGGTTACTGCAATAAATCCATCTATACCAAGCTGGTCTATTAAGGCCTTTGGTGCTGGATATAAGCAGCTGTAGGTTGCAACAGTATCAAAATATGGCTTTTCAGAGGTGCAGGTGTACACAAGAGTATAGTCGTCTGGTGCGGATATTCCTACCATCTCTTTGAACTTTGTATCATCCAGTGCACGGGCCATCTCCTTGTTCTTTGCCTCATCTGGGTCCAATGTCTTGGTATATTCGATGTACTCTGCAGCGCCCTTTATAAGCTCTGCTGGCATGGAGGTGTTGTAATCCTCATTTTTACCATAATTGAGAACCCATTCTAGCCCTGTTAAGAAATCCTTTGATGTAACTTCTCCCTTTTCATTTCCGTTAACGTCTACCCATTTTACGCCTTTTCTCAGCTTAAATGTCCAGGTAAGTCCGTTATTACTTGGCTCCCATTCCGATGCTATTCCAGGAATAAGCTTGCCATAATTGTCAAGGCTTAAAAGTCCTTCAACGCAGTTACACAGAACGTTAAGATCTGATGCATTCTGGCTATAGAGAATATTCAGAGTTTCCATTTCTCTTGCCTGAGTTTCCCATTGTACAAGATCCTTAATTGGCTTTCCTTTGCCCTGATTGTCGCCGCCTTCTTTTCCGCAAGCACTAAGAGTTCCCATAACTAGTGCCATAGCAAGCACAACGGCTAGCAGCTTTGATACAGTTCTTTTCATTCCCTTTCCCCCTTTTAATTTGCAGCCTTTTTTAGGCTGTTTATATAAATAACACCATTATTGTTATCTATATACAAATAATTTGTAACATAATAGTAAAATAATGGTGCCATTTCTAATATACTATCATTTGTGGTTTACTTTGTCAATATTTCTATTGTATGACTTTAATGGTCGTGCATGTCCATATTCTTAATATATTTTTCTATTTTGTAAATTTTTCTCACATATTTCTTTAACTTTTAAGCTTAAACAAATGGTTTTACAGCTATAACCAATGAAAGGGAGTGTTTTTTTAACACTCCCTTTCATTGAAATTATTCTTATACTTAATACTCTTCTGGTCGTTGGTCTGTATATCCAAAAAAGAAGATTATGCTGTCCGCTATCCTTATAGACGCTCTCCCATCACCATATGGGTTTACTGCGTTAGCCATGCTCTCATATTCATACTGGTCATCTATCAGCTTTTCTGTCTCCTGGATTATCCTCGAGGCGTCAGTTCCTATAACCTTAAGGGTGCCTGCCTCTGCAGCCTCAGGCCTTTCTGTGACATCCCTAAGCACCAGCACCGGCTTCCCAAGATGAGGTGCCTCCTCCTGTATTCCTCCGGAATCAGTAAGAATCATATAACTTCTGCTCATAAGGTTGTGTGTCTCCATTATATCAAGTGGGGGAAGCAGATATACCCCTGGTACCCCATCCAGTATTTTATGAGCAGTTTCCTGTACTCTGGGGTTAAGGTGTACCAGATAGACGATGTTTATGTCATCATATTTCTCTGCAACAGCCCTGAGGGCCCTGCATATATTCTCAAGTGGCTTTCCAAGGTTCTCTCTCCTATGTGCCGTTACCATAATTGTCCTTTTTGAAAAGTCTATGGCTTTAAGCTGTTCATTCCTAAAGCAATACCCCTCATCCACTGTAGATGCCATTGCATCTATGGAAGTATTACCTGTTACGAATATATTTTTCTCATCAATTCCTTCCCTAAGAAGATTCCCCTTTGACATCTCGGTAGGAGCAAAATGAATATCTGCCATGGCAGATGTGAGCTTCCTGTTCATCTCTTCAGGGAAAGGAAAATACTTATCAAAGGTCCTAAGGCCGGCTTCTACATGCCCTATTTTTGTATGGGCATAAAAGGCAGCCAGGCTGCCTGCAAAGGTAGTGGTGGTATCCCCATGTACAAGCACCATATCAGGCTTTGAGGATGCTATTATATCCTCAAGACCCTTAATCACCTCTGTAGTTATATCCGATAGGGACTGGTTCTTTTTCATTATATTCAGATCAAAATCAGGTTGTATATGAAAAATATCAAGTACTTGGTCAAGCATCTCCCTGTGCTGGGCAGTAACACATACCTGAGTCTCTATTTCACTCCTGCTCTTAAGCTCCTGAACAAGTGGAGCCATTTTTATGGCCTCAGGTCTGGTTCCAAATATGGTCATTATTTTAATTTTACGCACTTTTATCCCCCTTTCCTGCCTTAGAATTGTCTTTTTTAGAAAAAAGGCCAAATTCCAGGGCTGTTGCTATTACGAACGCACAAACAATCATTAGAAGTTCATAGGATCTTCTGGTAGAAAGCCTCATGGCCATAATGGATGCAAGCCCCAAAAGTATGCTTATCAAATACATTATAAGCACTACCTGCCTCTGGCTAAGACCCATGTCAAGCAGCTTATGGTGCATATGTCCCCTGTCTGCCTCCATTATGGGCTTGTTGTTAATCTTTCTTCTAAGCATTGCAAAAAGAGTATCGTATATGGGAATCCCTATAGCCAATATAGGTACTGCCACAACAACTGCAGTGGTTGATTTTATAGCCCCAAGCATTGAAACTGCTGCTAATGTAAAGCCTAAAAACTGTGAGCCTGTGTCCCCCAAAAATATGGATGCAGGATTGAAATTATATGGAAGAAATCCCAAACAAGCTCCTGAAAGCATAACGTTAAGCAGCAGAGGGGTCTCCCTTCCACACATAAATGCTACATACATAAGGGCCAGTGAAGAAATCATGCTTATACCGCATGCCAGTCCGTCAAGACCATCTATAAGATTTATTGCGTTGGTTATCCCCACAACCCATATAATTGTAATAGGAATACCTAACATGCCTGTATTTACGCTTGCACTGTCCGACACAAATGGAACGGTTACGCTCCTGACACTAACCCCAAAGGCTATTAATATTATTGCTGCAGCTATCTGTACAACAAGCTTATATGCAGGCTTAAGAGGATATATGTCATCAGCAATACCCATGGCTGCTATAAGCGTTCCTCCAATTATTATTCCAATCACCTGCTTATCCTTCCCAAGACAGATAAGTGTAAGAATAACAAAAGGCACATATATAGCCAATCCTCCCATTAAAAATGTAGCTCTTTTGTGGACTCTCCTGCTGTCCTTAGGTACATCCACTGCTCCCACTCTGCCAGCTAGTTTTTTTACAGCCGGCGTAATAAGGAAGGCAATTAATGCGGAGATTGCAAATAAAAGCATGTATTTATACATTGTCTAACCCTCACGTTTCTTAATACTTCCGTGTTGTATTGCAGAAGCGGCTTTCATCATATGCCCATATTTTCCGGGCAGTGTTACTTTTCTGCATTTATATTTATTATATTAATATCCGCCATTCTCTGTAAGCGAATCATCGTTTTCAATCCATTCTTGTACATCTATTACCCTGTAATCATTCCGAGTATCCCTTATTATAACCTTTTCTATTCCTGCATTTATTATAAGCCTCTTGCACATGGCACAGGAATTTGCATCCTTAACCAGCTGACCGGTTTGCGCATCCTTCCCAGCAAGATATAAGGTGGCACCTATCATATCCTTTCTGGGTGCACTTATAATTGCATTAGCCTCAGAGTGAACACTTCTGCACATTTCATATTTTTCTCCTCTGGGTATATTAAGCTGCTGCCTCCTGCAGTATCCCAAAGTGCTGCAGTTCTTTCTTCCTCTTGGAGAGCCTGTGTATCCAGTTGATATTATTTCATCATTCTTAACAATAATCGAACCATAATTTCTCCTAAGACATGTTCCTCTTTCTAAAACAGTTTCAGCTATATCAAGATAATAATTATGTTTGTCCCTTCTTTCCATCTCAAACCTCCAATATTTTTTATGAAAGCCTCTCATGGCGCTCCGCACAGCTTATATATATTATAGTAAATATCCATATTTATTTACACTACTTTTTGATTATTTACCATATAAAATAAAAACTGCACGGCTTCTTTAGTATGTGAAGCAACGTGCAGTCCTGAAGCTTTTCTATTTTGTTCCGAATATCCTGTCCCCTGCATCTCCCAGGCCAGGAACTATATAGCCATGCTCGTTCAGCTTTTCATCCACATGTGCTACATATATGTCAACATCAGGGTGCTCATTACGTACTGTCTCTACTCCCTCAGGTGCAGCAATAAGACACATAAGCCTTATGTTAACTGCCCCCTTGTCCTTAAGAAGCTTTATGGCTCCGCATGCTGAACCACCTGTTGCAAGCATTGGGTCGGTCACTATTACCTCCCTTTCCTGTATGTCTGCAGGAAGCTTGCAGTAGTATTCAACAGGCTTTAAGGTTTCAGGATCCCTGTAGAGTCCTATATGACCAACCTTTGCTGCAGGAATAAGCCTTCTGAGTCCATCAACCATTCCAAGTCCTGCTCTCAGTATTGGTATTATAGCAACCTTTTTGCCGGTCAGCATCTTTGAGGTCATCCTGCATATAGGGGTTTCAATTTCAACCTCCTCCATCTGGAAGTCTTTTGTTACCTCATAGCCCATAAGCAGGGATATTTCCTCAAGTAATTCCCTGAAATCCTTTGAGCCTGTATTAATGTCCCTCATTATAGTAAGCTTGTGCTGAATCAATGGATGATCAATTACCGTAACTTTTTTATCCATTTTTTTCTCCCCTTATTTATTATAATTTTTTTCTATCTGTGAAATTTTATCAACTCTTACTGCATGCCTTCCTCCCTGAAACTGTCCTCCAAGAAACTGGTCTACTATGTCAAGTGCAAGTCCAGGCCCTACAACCCTCTCTCCAAGAGCCAGTATGTTAGCATTATTATGCTCCCTACATGCCCTGGCGCTAAATGTATCAGAGCAGCTGGCTGCTCTTATTCCAGGTACCTTGTTGGCGGCTATGGATATTCCTATACCTGTTCCACAAACCAGTATTCCTAAGTCGTAGCTTCCTGATGCCACCTCTTCTGCTACCTTCTGTCCAAAGTCAGGATAGTCACAGGACTCACAGCTATATGTTCCAAAGTCATGATATTCTATGTTCTTGTTCTTAAGATGCTCTGCTATTATATTTTTCAGGCTGTATCCTCCATGGTCTGAACCGATAGCTACTCTCATTTTTCCTTCCTCCCTTATCAGTATTTTTCCTTATGATTTTTATACCTATGCTATTATATCAAAAAAGGGGAAGCGATGCATATAAAATGCATTAACTTTCCCCTAATTTTATCATTAATTTGTCTATAGATGTCGCAATTATCAGAGAACACTCCCTATAAGTGTTTATGTCTCCTCCAAATGGGTCTATTATGTCCCCAGCATCACCTATATATTCCAGAAGAGTAAATACCTTCCCATTGCTTTCAGGAAAAAGAGAGCAAAGAATAGCCTTCTGTCCTCTGGTCATTGTAAGTATAATATCTGAATAGTCTATCATTTCAGCTGTTACTGGAACTGCCACATGTCCTCTAAGGTTTATCCCCATATCCTTCATGGCAGCAACTGCATTAAATGAAGCGGCATCTCCTTTTTTGGCATATATACCTGCCGAATAGAATTGAGCGGGTATATTCAGTTTCTCTGCCTTGTGCCTTGCAAGAGCCTCGGCCATACAGCTTCTGCATGTGTTTCCGGTACATATGAATAATACTCGCATTTGCCATCCTCCTTAAACATTAATGATGTTATAGCCTGCTGCCTTTTTTAACCTGTTCATTATAGCCAAGCCTATTCCGTCCTCACTAAAGCCTTCGGCATATATCTTGTCTATATCCATTTTATCAAATTCTCTTAAACAATCAAACAGGTTTGCAGCAATTTTTCCAGGTTCTTTTCTGGAACCCGCAGATATTATCTCACAGGCATTATAGCAGCCCTTTGTTTCATCTGTACACATGACTCCAGTTTTATGTCCCTCTGACATATGCTTTTGTGCCATAGCATTTATGTAGCCCTGAACATTCATGTCATCCCCTTTTATTATAACAAGGGGCGCCTTTGGAGCATAATGTCTGTATTTCATGCCTGGAGCCTTAGGCTTCACATTATCCGGAAGCTTTTCCTTTACACAGCGGTCCACCTCCACGTAACCTACAGCCTCCTGCAGCATCTCAACTGTTATTCCGCCAGGTCTTAGAACGATTACCTTGTCATCCTCTGCCTCCACAATAGTTGATTCCAATCCTACAGTGCAATGCTCCCCTCCGATTATCATATCTGCTTTTCCTGTCAGGTCATCTATGCAGTGCTCAATAGTGGTAGGACTTGGCTTTCCTGACAGATTGGCACTTGGTGCAGCAATAGGTACTCCAGATAGCTCTATGAGCCTTCTAGCGATTCTGTTATCAGGCATCCTGATGCCCACAGTATCAAGCCCTGCAGTTACACTGTCCGGAATCAAATCAGACTTAGGCATTATAATCGTCAGTGGCCCTGGCCAGAAGGTTTCCATAAGTATTTGTGCTTTTTTAGGTATGTACTTTACATAAGGAGCTATGTTAAAGTCTGCTACATGGACTATAAGGGGGTTATCCTGTGGCCTTCCCTTTGCCTCAAATATTTTTACACAGGCCTTCTCATTAAGGGCACTGGCTCCCAGCCCATACACGGTTTCTGTTGGAAAGGCTACAATCCCTCCCTTTTGAATTACCCCTGCAGCTTCTTCAAGCTTCTCAGTATCTTTATATTCTGTTCTATATACAATTGTTTTCATCTGTATTCCTCCAATATATAAAGCTTCTATGCAGCGGAGGTTATTAGTATTCCAAATATAATACCTAATATTATGGCTATGGTAGAAAAAGCTCCTTTAGACAGGTCCTTGCTTTCAGGTATAAGCTCTCCGCATACTATGTACAACATGGTTCCTCCTGCAAAACCAAGGCATATGGTTGTAAAGGTTGTTGAAATGTCCCCTAGTACTGCCCCAGCATAGGCTCCCAGGGAAGTAGGAAGCGCTGTAAGAAAGGTAAACAGCACTATCTTTCCCTTGCTCAGCCGGCTCTGCATAAGTGGTGCAGCTACTGCTGCTCCCTCAGGTATATCGTGCAGCCCTATTACAAGGAGCAGCTCCAGCCCCAGGGCTTTTCCACCCATAAACCCTGAGCCTATAGCCAGCCCCTCAGGAAAATTATGGGCAGCCAGTCCTATTCCCATGATTAGCGCGGTCTTAAGATGAGTTCCGTACCTTTTCACAAGCTTAGTCTCAGGCATCAGTATATCCAGCAAGGTTACAAATACAACCCCTATAAATATTCCAACAAATGCCTTTTTCATCCCTCCAAGTAGTATGGCCTCAGGAATCAAATCAAAGGTCACTACCGACAGCATAAGCCCCCCTGCAATTCCCATTATAGCGGACAGCATTACGTTGCTGGATTTTCTTAAGGATACTGCCAGAACTCCTCCAAGGGATGTCCCTCCTCCACACACTACAGTTGCAATAATTACTATTAAAAGTATCCTATTCAATCCCTCATCTCCCAAGAATTACTTTTTTATACCCAGGCAGCATGAATAAACCTACTGTCTTTCATATATTAAAGTCTATTTTGGGATGGTGGATTATATTCATGACAAATTGTATTCTTCCATAACCATTTTTACCTTTTCCACTGCTGCTTTAGAAAATTCTGCTCCATAAAGATTCTTAAAAAGCAGGTACAGGTAATAGTATTTTCTGGCTCCAGCTTTAGCTATTATGTAATAGCAGAAATCCTTATTTTCCCTAGTATCCATAAGATAGGTGTATATATGTCTATACTGGGAATGCTGCTTTATATACTCATCATTAAATTTTTGAAATCTTTTTTCTCTTTTCATATTGTTCATTATAATTATTATTTCAAAGTCTCCATTATTCTTGTCTAGTGTATCAATATATGTAGCTTTATCAGGGTTTAGAACAAATGGAGCCTTTAGGATGCGGTCCTTAATCATTATTCTGCCTTCCTTGGCAGCCATATCAAAAGAATCATCAATTTTAAGCCTTATTATATTTATGAGCAGAAGTAAGTCAATGAAAATAGCATACAGGAAACAAAACTTCTCCTCCCACCCGCGAAAGGTGCCTTGTTTTAAAAGCACAGTAATAATGTAAGGTACTACTATCATTATAACAACCGATAAGAATATTACCCTGCTTCTTCTTGACTTTTCCTTCTTTAGCTGCTTTTTTATTTTCATGCCAACCGCCCCCTTGGGAGTTAGTCTTAGAAGTATTTAAACATCTCCCATAATTTATTGCTGCCCTTTCTGGTTGTAAGTACATAAAAGCTTCCTTTAACTGTTATAAAATTTACAAGGAAGGATGACTTCCTCACTCCGTCAATTTCCGACTTTAAAACTCTTTTCTTCCTAAATATAGTATAAAAATTTATCCCTTCGCTGTCTATACCAACAGCAGTACAAAATTTAAAAAAATAAAAAAGAAGCAATATACCATCCAGTGTCAGGTTAATTGCATTGGAATAAATTGTACTCTTTTTAAAAAGTACTGCCATATATGTCCCGGCAACTAAAATTATTCCCAAAGGTAATACAGAATATAACACTTTATTCACAACAAACCTTTTCATTTTTCCCCTCCATACAAAAGCAGGCTGCTGCAAGTATATGCAGCAGCCGCCTATTAATCTGCAGACTGCTTAAGCTTTTCAGCCTGGTCTGCGGTCACAATAGCATCTATCATCTCATCCAGGTCTCCGTCCATAAATGCCTCCATCTTATATACTGTAAGGCCAATTCTATGGTCAGTAACCCTTCCCTGTGGGTAATTATAGGTTCTAATTCTTTCACTTCTGTCACCAGTGCCTACCTGACTCTTCCTCTCCTCAGCAATCTGTGACTTCTGCTTCTCATTCTCCAGATCAAACAGCCTGGCCTTAAGGACCTTTAATGCTTTTTCTTTGTTCTTAAGCTGGCTTTTTTCATCCTGACAGGTCACCACAAGTCCTGTTGGGATATGGGTCATCCTTACAGCCGAGTCGGTAGTGTTAACACACTGTCCACCATGGCCTGACGCCCTGTAAACATCCACCCTTAAATCATTAGGGTTGATTTCAACCTCCACGTCCTCCACCTCTGGAAGTACCGCAACTGTTACAGTAGACGTGTGTATCCTTCCACTAGCCTCTGTTTCAGGAACCCTTTGAACCCTGTGTACTCCACTTTCAAACTTTAGCCTGCTGTAAGCTCCCTGCCCTTTTATCATGAATACTACTTCCTTGAACCCCCCAAGGCCTGTTTCATTCATAGACATAATCTCTGTCTTCCAGTTATGCCTTTCTGCATACCTTGTATACATTCTAAAAAGTGTACCTGCAAAGAGTGCAGCCTCATCTCCTCCTGCTCCGCCCCTTATTTCCACGAAAACATTCTTTTCGTCATTAGGGTCCTTTGGAAGCAGCAGGACCGTCAGCTCTTCTAGTATATTCTCTCTTCCTTCTTGAAGCTGTGATAGCTCATCTTCTACAAGCTCCTTCATTTCCTTGTCCAGGTCATCCTCAAGCATTTCCTTGTTGTCCTTAATACTCTGTTCAACCTGGTTATATTCTCTGTACTTAGCTACAATGTCTTCTATTGAGCTCTGTTCCTTGCAAAGCTTTTGAAAGAGCATATTATCTGCAATTATCTCAGGGTCACTTAGTTTTTTTGAAAGCTCATCATATCTCTCTTCTATAAGGGCTAATTTTTCAAGCATTAGTATTCACTCCATTTATAATTTACATCATACATCACAATATTATATCATACTTTTTATATTAAACAACATAGGACAAATAAAATTGTCATATATAGGCTATTTCATCCTTCCCAGTACCACCCTATCCAGACCTGCCAGGTCCTTTATGAGCCTTATATCACAAAAACCCTTTTCCTCAAGAAGTTCTTTTACCGACTGTCCCTGGTCATGTCCTATTTCAAAGGCAATTAGTCCGTCAAGCTTGAGAAAAACCAGAGATTTCTCAATAATTCTTCTGTAAAAATACAACCCGTCCTCCTTGCCTGATAATGCAGAAATAGGCTCAAAGTCCCTTACCTCCCTCATAAGTGTAGGAATCACACTGTCCTTAATGTATGGAGGGTTAGACACAATTACATCCAGCCTTCCTTCAAGCTCCTGAGGAAGTCCTGAAAGCAGATCTGATTTTAATACCCTGACACGTTGGTCAACCCCATTCGCTTTAGCATTCATTGCTGTAATCTCAAGGGGTATATCCATAATATCAAGAGCATAAACAATGGAGTCCTTTTTATATGCAGCAAGGCTTATTGCAATAGCTCCACTTCCGCAGCCTACATCTGTAAGCACAGGTTCCTTCAAATCCAAAATTTCCTCTAGCACCTTTTCCACCAGTATTTCCGTGTCTGGTCTTGGTATAAGCACGCCAGGCTTTACGTCAAAATCAAGTGCCATAAATTCCTGCTTACCAGTAATATACTGTACCGGCTCCCCCTTTGTTCTTCTATCTATAAGCTCAAAGAAATGTTTCTCTTCCTCTTCTGAAATACCTGCATCAAGATTGGTATAAATATATAGTCTATCCTTATTAAGACAATATCCCATAATCACCTGAGAATCCAGCTGAGGCGACAGAGAATCCTTTAATATATTGGAAGCCTTATTAATGGCTTCTCTTATTATCACCAGGTATCACACCCTTCCTCGGTGGGCAAAACTGCCTTTAGGGCAGCTATAGCAACCTCCAACTGGCTTTCATCAGGCTGCCTGGTGGTAAGCTTCTGCATCATAAGTCCAGGGTATGCTATTACCCTTGCAAAGGCACTATCCGACCTGCCAAGGAACTTTATAATCTCATAGGATATACCTGCAATCAGAGGCAAAAACACAATACGGGTTATTACCCTTACAACCAGGTTAGGCCATCCTAAAAAGCTGAATGCAACTATGCTTATCATCATCACAATAAGAAGGAAGTTGGTCCCACATCTTGGGTGGAGAGTTTTAAACCGTGCTGCATTTTCAGGCGTCAGCTCCAGTCCCTCCTCATAGCAGAAAATACTTTTATGCTCTGCCCCGTGATATTCAAAAACCCTTTGTATTTCCTTCATCTTACTTATAAAGTAAATATACAGCACAAATATTATCAGTCTTATTATGCCCTCAAAAAGGTTAATTAGTACCGTATTGTCCGTAGTTTTCTTTAGAAAACTGGCTGTAAAGGTAGGAAGCAACATAAACAGCCCAATTGCTATTATAAATGAAAAAATCAGAGAAAAGCCCATTACTATATTCTCTGCCTTATCCCCCAGCTTACTCTTAAGGAACTTTTCCAGCTTATCCTCCTCATATCCCTCTTCATCCTCAAAGAAGGATGCAGAATATTGAAGATATTTTATACCTGTGATTAAGGAGTCTATAAGTGCCACTGCTCCCCTCAGTATAGGAATTGAAAAAAACTTGTTTCTTTTTGAAAGAGGAATAAGGTCCTCAACGCTTACCTCTATTTCTCCATCAGGCTTCCTTACAGCCACTGCTGTCTTATAAGGTCCCCTCATCATTACCCCTTCTATTACAGCCTGACCACCAATGCTAGTCTTCTTAGCCATTCTTACACCCCCATATAATAATCCGTATATAAGTCATAACCTGCTTTACAGTCGCTTCCTCTGACTTGTATAATTAAACTCACTATATTGTTTTAATAATTTACATTTGTAATTATAACATACACAGTATAAAATACTATAAATAAAGTGTAAAAGAATCCTATAGGAAATGCCTCCTGCTGGAAAGCTGCAGAAGGCATTATGAATCTTGTAACAATAGTCTATAATATTATATTATTTTCCAACCACATGGCATTTCCTGCATCTTGCCTCATACTTCTCCTGTGCGCCTACTAGCACCACAGGGTCGCTCATTCCTGCAGGCTTACCATCAATAAGCCTCTGGGTTCTGGTAGCAGGATTGCCACAAACCATACATATAGCTTGTATCTTGTCCACAAACTCGGCTACTGCCATAAGCTGAGGCATTGGCCCAAATGGTATACCTCTAAAATCCATGTCTAATCCAGCACATATAACTCTTTTATGCTGGTTTGCTAAATGTATGCATACCTCGACAATCTTGTTATCAAAAAACTGTGCCTCATCGATTGCAATAACAAAGGTATCCTCCTCAACCAATGAAAGTATTTCCTCTGCATTGCCTACACTTACAGCCTCATGCTTTTCTCCGGCGTGGGATACAACATCACACTTACTGTACCTGTCGTCAATCTCAGGTTTAAAAACCTGTACCTTCTGTTTAGCAATCCTGGCCCTCTTGAGTCTTCTTATAAGCTCCTCGCTTTTACCGCTGTACATAGGGCCGGCAATTACCTCAATCCATCCATGATCCTTCGGTCCGTACATATAATCTCCTCCATAATATGAAAAAAGACCGGGGTACCGGTCCTTAAATTATTCCTCTGATTTGATATTGTACTTCTTCATGAACTTCTCTATTCTACCACCGGTATCGAGTATCTTATGCTTTCCAGTGAAGAATGGATGGCACTTAGAGCACATTTCAACCTTAAGCTCATCTTTTGTTGAGCCTGTAGTAAAGGTGTTTCCGCAAGCACACTTTACAACTGCCTCATGATTATAATTTGGATGTATTCCCTCTTTCATCTATTTCACCTCTTTCTTACAATGGTCTAACCAAGTAAATTAAGTACTAAAATCGTCGCTCATGTCTTAAACGAAAGGATAACCTATTCGTCAACTCTTAAAATTATACCATATGTCATAATTATAGGCAACTACTTTTTATATATTAAAGTTTTTAAAAATTTACACGCTTTGGATATAACTGGACGAATTCCTTATTGTTCTTTGTTCTCATAAGTGCAGTAAGCACTGACTCTGTGGCATCAGCTATATTTTCGCTGGCAAATGCCTTTCTTATGGTCATTATAGCGTTCATCTCATCAAAGCCCATAAGAAGGTCTTCTCTTCTGGTTCCTGACTTATTCATATCTATGGCAGGGAATATTCTTCTTTCCTGAAGCTTCCTATCCAGGTGTACCTCCATATTTCCTGTACCCTTGAACTCCTCAAAAATCACATCATCCATCCTGCTGCCTGTTTCAACAAGAGCAGTTGCAAGTATTGTAAGGCTGCCACCCTCTTCAATGTTTCTTGCAGCACCAAAGAACCTTTTAGGTTGTATGAGTGCTCCTGGGTCCAATCCGCCTGACAGTGTTCTTCCAGTAGGAGATATGGTAAGGTTATACGCCCTTGAAAGCCTTGTAAGGCTGTCTAGCAGTATAACAACATCTTTTTTTAGCTCAACAAGCCTCTTTGCTCTACTGAGTACAAGCTCCGCAACTCTGGTATGGTTCTCAGGTTCGTTATCGAAGGTTGAGTATATAACCTCTCCCTTGTCACCTATATACCTTACCATGTCAGTAACCTCTTCCGGTCTTTCGTCAATAAGCAGCACTATAAGATGTACATCTGGATGATTACTCATTATAGCGTTGGCAATCTTCTTAAGCAACACCGTTTTTCCTGCCTTAGGTGGAGCCACAATAAGTCCTCTCTGCCCCCTTCCTAAGGGTGCTATAAGATCAATAAGCCTGGTTGCAAGGTCATTGCTTGTTGTCTCAAGACTAAGCCTTTTATCTGGATATATTGGAGTGAGCGTTTCAAATGGCTTCCGCCCAAATATCTTGTCAGGTGCAACCCCATCTATCTCCTGAAGGTATACAAGTGCCCTGTATTTTTCCATTTCCTTTGGGAACCTTGCCTTACCCTTTATGTAATCCCCTGTCCTTAGGTTAAACCTTCTAATCTGTGATGGTGACACATATATGTCCCTTGAGCCTTGCTGATAATTATCCAGCCTAAGGAATCCATAGGACTGGTTTTCAATCATTTCAAACACACCATCTACTGTATCAGAGTCAGCTATAAGCTCCTGCATTCTAGCTCTTTTATCTGCATCTATATCATTAAGCTTAATGTTCTCAGAACGCCTTTGAAGCTCAACAGGCGCAACAAATGGCACTGGTTCTGCAGGTTCCTCCTCAACAGGTTCAGCAAATGGTACTGGTACTGTAGGCTCCTCCTCAACAGGTTCCTCAGTCTCAAGTTCCACTACTTCTTCCTCTGATTGTGATACTGTTCCATTTTCTTCAATGGCCAGTATTTTTTCTATAAGTTCACTCTTTCTGTACTTTGTAACAGCCTTAAGTCCTATAGTTTTTGCATATTCTCTTAGCTCTTCTAATGTTTTATGCTTTAGTTCCTCGAAATTCATCAATCCACCTCCATAAGTGAAAGAACGTTATTATTATATAAAGTTTAATTCAAAGGGAATAAACGATAAATAAGCACATGCATCATATTAAAATGTATTTAAACAGAATGAAATAAACAAGATTATGATACGTGATTTAACATTATTCTTATATATTTTATTACTTTATATGCAAAATGTAAAGCATTATATGGATTTTACTAAAATAGTACTTTAAATTATTCATAGTAAAATCAGGGGAGCAAATAACCCCTGATTTAAAAATCCTATTAACTTTATTTACAGTTCTTACTTTCCCAATCCTTAAGAAACTTTTCTATACCTAAATCAGTGAGTGGGTGCTTTGTCATTTGAATTAGTACTTTATATGGAATTGTAGAAATGTCTGCCCCTGCTAAAGCTGCATTTATGGCATGCATAGGATTTCTAATACTTGCTGCTATAATCTGCGTTGAGATGTTGTAATTAGCATATATAGCAGTAATTTGCCTGATAAGCTCCATTCCTTCCGTACCAGTATCATCTATCCTGCCTACAAAGGGGCTGACATAAACAGCGCCTGCTCTGGCTGCAAGTATAGCCTGGGCTGGGGAGAATACCAGAGTTACATTTGTTTTTATTTTTTCTAAAGAGAGCGTCTTTACTGCTTTCAGACCTTCAATACACATTGGAATCTTAACCACAACATTAGGATGTATTGAAGAAAGCTTTCTTGCCTCGGCTATCATCCCTTCGTACTCAAGGCTTATAACCTCTGCACTTACAGGTCCATTAATTATAGCGGCTATTTCTTTTATTACCTCTTCAAGCTTTTTTCCTTCGCTTGCAATAAGGGAAGGATTCGTTGTAACCCCGGCAATAACGCCCCAGCTTTCTGCTTCCCGTATTTCATCAGTATTAGCAGTGTCTATAAATATTTTCATATTTACCTCCTGCAAGCAATTACTTTTGATTCCCTGCCTTTTCCTCTCCAACAACTCCAAGGTATTTAAGCAATTCGCATACATCATCCATATATCTGTTAACTATTTCTTCAACATAATTGCTTTTTCCTAAAAAAGCAATTTCCATTCCAGTATTGGGGCAGCCAATAATATTGAGTGGTTTTTCCAACACATCCCTAAGCTTAAATCTATAACTATGAGGCTTTTCGCATGCAATGCATTCTATATTAAGCTCTAACATCTTGTTTGAAACCCTGGCCTTAAGCATCCTCTGCCCACAGTTACACCTTATGCTGGTAGGCATGTTAAGCTTAAAAAGATTTAAATCGGTTATATTATATTTTCCACATTCACTACATTTTACTGCTATCTTACTGGAAGCGTTCAATATCATAAAATCACCTCCGCAGTATAAATATTCTCCATCACCGATAAAAATCCTTTGTATTTTAATAAGAACACTTCTTATTTTTTATGACAATAATATGCTTTAAAGGAAGGTGTCACAGATGCTAGAGGACTTTAGTATTATTACCATATTAAATTAATTTAATACATATTTCTTTTGTATATTGACTAGCTATTTAATGCCCCCAGGTTTGTTGTGTAAGCTAATTCCCATAGCCCATACCTTTTAAATAGCAAAAGACTACCCAATTGCTTGAGCAGTCTTTTGTAAGCGAAATATGTCACCCTGCGTTAATATTATCCTTATTCGTACCTTAATATATAAACCTTCAGATTATCCTTATCCAGCTCATTCTTATTTATTTCAACCACCTGCTGGGTTGGCCTTTCAGCACTACCCATAAGCTGTTCGAAGCCTTCAACCGGGTCAATGTTTATTCTCAGTGATTTGGTTTTATAGTGCATAGGCACCACTACCGCAGGTCTAAGCTGATTTATAACCTCAACTGCCTGAGGTGCAGCTATGGTATATACTCCTCCAACAGGAATCAGCAGTACATCTACGTCTCCTATCATCTCCAGCTGGGATGGAGTAAGCAGATGACCCAAATCACCCAGATGACATATTTTAATATCATCTACAACAAAGGTATACACTATGTTTCCTCCACGTTTAGCCCCTTCCTCCTCATCATGGAAGGTATGTATTCCCCTTATGGGAATGCCTTTTACGTTAAAGTCACCTACCTTGTCTATTACCTCAAAGCTTCCATTAAGGCAATCCACAAAGTTATGATCATAGTGTCCATGGCTTACTGTTACTATATCTGTTTCAACTGATGGTATTCTATAGCCAAGATTATCATCAAACGGGTCTGTTACTATACGAGTACCATTCTTTGATGATATTTTGAAGCAGGAATGTCCTAACCACTTAATTCGCATAAAACCCCTCCAAGTCTATACAGTAGTTTTTGTTTTTCCAAGTTTCTTATATATATTATCATAATCCTCATAAGATTATGCACATACTATGAAATAAATTATACTAGTTAAGTATTTCCTTTATGCTTACCTCAAGGGAATTTGAAACAGGCTCCAGCCCAGCTGTCTGCATCTTATACTCAAGCTGTGCCCTGCCACCCGACTCTCCTACATTAATCTCTACCTTGCTTGGCTTTACTGAAACCTCAAGGCAGCCAAAAGGCGTATTATACATACTGACATGGTCAATTCCTTTTTTAAAAATCAGCTTGGAGTTAGTTGTCCCATTTCTTATTATGGACAGAGCATCCTGCTCCATCTTTAATGTGGTGGTAGTTCCCTCCATACCTGAAAGCTCAGTCTCATCATATACTGCAAAGTAATCAGAATCCTTTTTATAATATTTTCCCTCAGTAACAAGCTCCACTGTTTCTGGCTCCCCATCAACAATCTGAACTGTCCTTACCGAGATAAGAACCTTTTTATCCATAACGTCCTCCCTCCCAGCTTACAAAATAAGCCGTCGGCATACTTCTATTGATTTGTATTATATTTTAAATTGTGAATGTAAGGAAATCAATATCTAAATAAAATATTTATTAATATATTCGTCTTTAGCAGGTGCTGTCTCTATTACCTGATGCTCTGATTCCCCTGGGTGCCTGTATTTTACCCGTACTGATTCCTTATCCCTTTCCTTGCTGTATCTGGCACAAATAGATGCAGCAAACTCCAATGCTTCCCTTGAGGGTTCTCCTCTCAGTATTACTGTAGAGCCTGGGCAGTCAAGGGTATCAAATACATAGTCATCCATTCTTATCATGGGAGTAATAACCTTAAGCTCCTCCTGATTCCGTGTGGCAATAATCTTTGTATTCTGATTAAATCTTATATGCCTTCCAGTTTTAAGGATTTCCACATCCTCCAGATTGCTTTCCTTAGCATGGCTAAACTGGTCCTTAAGCCTTGTAGCATAGCCTGGTTCTGTAAGCCTGCAGCCTCCGGCAGGCGATGGATAGTCCTTTATCCCCCACTTTTCTGCCAGCTCCATCTGTACCTTTCTGGACCTTCCACTTATTCCCATAAGCTTTTCTCTGTCCACCAGTCCCTCAAGCTCCATTTTGGTTGGAGGAAGGTTCAGGGCGCACAGAGGCCTTAGTATATAATCTTCATAGCCTGATTCCTTCTTTACTATATCCAGGGAAGCCTTTGTCTGGGACATAGGTCTCTGGTTTAAAACCTCTCCTGTTATTATAAAGGAAGCATCCATCTCCTTCATTAGCTTTCCTGCATAATTCATCATCATTGCATGGCAGTCAATGCAGGGGTTCATGTTTTTGCCATAGCCATGCTTTGGCTGCTTAACCATCTCCAGGTGCTCTGGTGAAAAATCAACAATCTTAAGCTCCATTCCTATCTGAGCTGCCATCCTTATGGCATTTTCAGGTCCAAAAAAGGCTGATTTAAAGCATATTCCTATTACCTCTATTCCCTGATTCATTATAAGCTTAGCTGCGAGTATGCTGTCAAGTCCACCTGAAACCATTGCAAGTGCTCTTATCATATAATCAACTCCTTAGATGTATGTTTCATTTAATTTATTTTTCATGTCAATGTTTTCATATATTTGCAAACATGTCAAGCATGAATATAAATGTTTTTGCAGAACCTAACTATATCACAAAATATGTTTTTATTAAAGTATATTTATATATGTATGGCGTACCCTCAATTGAGGATACGCCTCTGATATGACCTAGCGGCCATGCTGCTGCTCAAATGCCTTTTCAGCATACCTTATAGCAGCAGTTACCAGATTTCCACAATCCCTGGAAGACACGGAGCCCCAGCCTTCATTTTTAACAATATCATAGACCCCTATTTCTTTTGCAAGCTCTTCTCTCAGCTCTTCAGACATAAAGCTGTGATGTTTGCTCATGAAAATACCCCCTTTTGTTTTATCATTATTATTTTTCCCCGTATATGCCTTTTAACACTGACATTACATGTTACCATAACCATGTATTAATAATAATAGGAAACAATCAAATATTATAGTAACTGCAAACTCTTAAATAACACTGGCAGAATTTCTTGGATGTTAATTTTTTTTTAATAACTATAGTTGCATTTATTGGCTTGACACAAAAAACTTATTGTAATACCATGATTTTAATTATTAAATCATAAGGTAGGTGTATAAGGCAATGAAAATAAAATATCTATACAATAGTGGCTTTTCTTTGGAACTGAGCTGCTATCAGTTGTTTTTTGATTATTACAAAGGACCACTTCCTGATATATACAAACCAGCCATATTTTTTGCTTCACATAGCCATCCTGACCATTATACCGACAAAATATTCTCCTATAACGGTAAAAATATTGTATATGTTTTGTCAGGAGAAATACCTGTAAATGAAGCTTCGAATATAATAAAGCTTAACAATGGTGACTGTGCAGAGCCTCTTCCTGGAATAAAGGTCACAGCCTTCGGCTCAACTGACCTTGGTGTAAGCTTTATGATAAATGCAGAAAACCTAACCATATTTCATGCTGGAGACTATAACCTATGGCACTGGAGAAGTGAAAGCACAAAAGAGGAGATAGCTGAAGCTGAAAAGCTTTTTTATGGTGTTTTGGATACACTTAAGCCATACAAGGATAAAATAGACCTGGCATTCTTCCCTGTAGACGGACGCATGGGAGAAGGAACCGAGGATGGCGCAAGAATTTTTGCAGAAGCGCTTAAACCAAAGGTTCTTATACCTATGCATTTTGGATCAAACCTACAGGCTCCCAAGGATGCAGCACATGTTATGGAAAAACACACAAAGTATGTGGTACTGGCAGAACCCGGAGCGGAAATAAACATTGGTGAAGAGTGAAAAGTGAAAAGAAATGGAGGAAAAGCCCTCCTAAGTAATAATTCGGGCTTTTCTATATTAAATGCTGTAAGGTTTATTTTTGAATAATTACTAATTCCAGTCTCATATAAATTGATTAAATAAAAAATATAAATATTTTAGGAGGATGATTGTATGCAATTTAAAATGGTACACAATAACCTTAACGTAAGGGATTTGGATAAGTCGCTAAAATTTTATAAGGAGGCACTGGGTCTTGAGCCTATAAGAGAAAAAATAGCAAAGGATGGTTCCTTTAAATTAGTATACCTTGGAGATGGTATAAGTGACTGGAATCTGGAGCTTACTTATCTTGAGGACCACAAGGATAAGGCCTATGACCTTGGAGAAAATGAAATACACCTGGCATTTGAGACAGATGATTTTGATGGAGCACTTGCAAAGCATAAGACCATGAATTGTGTATGCTATGAGAATCCGGGCATGGGAATATACTTCATTGAGGATCCGGACGGATACTGGCTTGAGATAGTGCCAAAGAGATAGCGAAAAAGAATATATAGAAGCGAAGAGAAATGAAGGAAAAGAAACCATGTTTTTTCTAAATTGAACATGGTTTCTTTTTATCTATAGTATATTGTTATTTATTCTTTAGTCTGTTTACAAAATTCTTTATAATCTCTACAGTCTTGAAACGAAATTCTACCGTTGATCCACTGTTTTGGGATAAGGTCTGTGAGGACCCGTCGTCCTTTTCTTTAATAGACTTTGCACTAGCATTGCTTCCCGAATGCTCCATAATAGTTGTGATACTGTCCACATTCTGGGTTGTCATAACCCTGCTAAGCTGCTGGTCTGTCTTTTCCTCTGTAAGACCCTGAGTTACATCGATAAAGCATAGTGGAGGGAACATTACACACCACCAGTTCTTTCCATCTCCATTTCCCAAAACAACTCTTAATGCAGTGTAGTTTCCTGCAGGAAGGGTTATAGAATTATAGGACTTAACTGGGAAATCAAATTTTCCTACTGATGCTGTGGCTTTGTAACCCATGGATTTTTTTGAGAGTATTCCGTTAGCTATTTCAATTATTGTATCCATGTTATTCTGTAAGTAGTCCATTGCCTCTTTGGTAGATTCGAGTTTTTCCAGCTGTGGCCCTACTCTTCTAAGTATGGCATCCCTGATTTCCAGCTTTACACTCTGGTCTGTCTCAGAATCGCTGTTAGCTATTACATGGAACCTTATAAGGTTCTTTCCTATAACCTCCGCTGATGCAGCCGACTCTGATGCTGATGCATCCTGAGAGGCTCCTTTCAAGACATAGGCTGAGCCAAATAACAAGGTTAATATTATTAATAATGTACAAAGCTTTTTCATTTTATTCCCCCCTGTTTTGTTATCTTATTACATAGCTTCAATAAACAGCTATTTGTTCTTCTAAATATAATTGTTACCAACTTGGAGGAATTTAAACATATAAAATCAATATTTGTAAAAATACTTTATTTTAAGGTTCCTATTCTTCTTATATGGAAATTAACCTCATATTCTATATCTGCATTTTTAAATTCATCTTCCCAGCTTTCATATTTTTTATATGCTTTTGGCTGGTATTTTCTCGTGTATTCCTTAAAACCAAGATAATCATACCCTATATCCTGCTGAAAGTACTTTGTAGCCTTCTCAAGCTCATCCTTCATCTGCATTTCAACAGCATGCTCTATTTCTTCAATAGTAACTTTATTCATAGCGCTTTTATTTAATACAAATTCATCCAAATCCCCCTCAGCCTCTACACTTACCTTAAATCCAAGCTGTCCAGAGGAATTATTAAGCTTCTTTTTTGTTTTACAGTTGTATATGTACACAGAAAGCTTTTCGTCGTTAAGGTTTACCTGCTGCCTTCCACTGGAGAAGGTGTCTGTTATTATTTTATAGCTCTTCACAACATCCGGTTTCACCTCTGTAAGGTAGGTATAATCCTTTATAAGTCCCAGCTCATCGACCCTGAAGGTCTGGTTATCCGGCAAAGTTTCAACTATAGGAAGCACACCTGAGCCACCGGAATCCTTCATGTCATCAATAAGGTTCTCAAGAGATACAGACACAGTTCTAGAAAGTAGCTCTGCATTGTTTAATATGCCGGTTATATGGTCGGTTGTTGAGGTCTCCAGCTGAGGCTTTATCTCAGTTATCTTGTCAGCATCTTCCTTTGACACCAGCACCCTCATCTGGGTGTTAACACTTGGGTTTCGCTGTATAAAATCAAGTAGGCCTTTAAAGGCTGCCTCCTGCTTTAGAAATTCCTTGGTGAATATAAGCATCCTTGTCTGCCCAAAGAATGGTACCCTTGAGGTTTCTTCTCCTAAAAGGCTCATTATCCCTGACATATCCTGCCCCTGTACTATCCTGGAGTAGCCCATGTCCTCACCCTGTCCCTGGGCATGGGGGACTAATATTCCAAAGGTAACCTTAAGCTTACCATTTTCAGACGAATCTCCTGTCTTCCCACTGCCATCACCTTTATCTATTATCATGCTGTTTATTATAGCCCTCTGCTCTATCTCTATCTTATCCCAGCAGCCTGCTAAGGGAAAAATACAAATCAGAATCATCAAAGCCGAAGCCAGTCTAACCTTCATTTTTATTCACTTCCTTTCTCTTAAGTTTCCATGAAAGAAGCACTATAAGTGGCAGTACTAATGTCACGTATCCTCCCAGGTATATGGAGTTCATTTGGGTTATGAAGCCTATCTCAGCCACATTTTCACCATACAATGATACTATATAAATAACAGGCAGCACCAGAGGAATAGCATGGCGGCATTCTCTTTGGTTTAATATATCTGCACATATGACCGAAAGACTGTATAGCAATGCAACAATGGTAGTAAACACACACAAAAGCCATGTTGCAAGTATAAATGTGTCTGTTCTTTCTATGAAGGCTCCTGGAATTTCCGAAACCTTTATAAGGTTTACTGTCGGATAAAGCATACTGCTGGTTTCCTTAGCACCAAATTTAGCAATACACATGAGATTTGCAATCAGATTACTTACTACTACGAACAGAAGTCCTAAGACTGAGTATTTTGTTACCCTCTTAGGCTTTTTAATGGAAGGATATATTATGAGCAGCAGCTGTATTCCCTCCAATGCAATCGTTGTATTAACAATTCCCTTTAAGAAATCCCTGGGAGCGGCTGAGAAAAAGGGCCTGAGATTTGACCAATCCAGATCTCTCGAACTAATCAACATGCATAAAAAAAGCAGCACTGCTGTGAAAGGGAAAACAATCTCAAAAAACCTGCATATTGGCTCTATTCCTGCCCTTGCCAGAACCACTGCCAGAAGCAGCATGGGAATGACTATAAACTCTATGGGCGTCCTTTGAAGAAGGTATACCTTGACAGACTCAGAGAAGGTTCTCGACTCCATGCCTGTATGTACAATTATATATACCACAAATGGCAGCAATAATATAATAGAAGGTATTTTCCCAAAAGCCATGGAAAGTGTCCCAAAAAGTCCTCTCTCTCTGCTCTTATTACCTGCAAAGCATATAAGCAGAAGCAATAGAAGATTTATTGCCCCGGATGCAATAATAATAAGCCATCCGTCATTTCCTGCATATTGTGTGGTCATGGAAGGGAGGGATATGATTCCGGCTCCCAGAATTGCATTTATTACAAATACCATTACCTGATATTCTGATATCCTGTCATTATCCCTCATTAGTATCTCCTCCCTGCCTTACCCTGTCAGTAGAATTGTATTCCTCAGGTCTTACCCTCATATTTTTCCAAGGAGATCTTACAAAAACAGAATCCTTTAAGTCCTTTAAGGCCAATGGAGCCATAGGTGATAGATAGGGAACACCAAAGCTCTTTATTTTGACCAGATGGATTATAAGCCCTATGGTAACAAGCATTATGCCATACAGTCCATAAATAGAGGCTGCTATCATCATAATAAACCTTACAAGCCTTGTAGCAGTTGACAGTTCATAATTTGGAATTGCAAAGGTGGCAATTGCAGTAATAGACACAACAATTACCATTATGGGGCTCACTACACCAGCCTCAACTGCTGCCTGCCCTATTACAATACCTCCAACTATGCCAATGGTGGAGCCTATGGGCTTAGGCAATCTGACCCCTGCCTCACGCAGCAGTTCAAAGGTTATTACCATAATAATAGCCTCAATGAATGCAGGAAAGGGCACTCCTTCTCTAGTATTTGCTATGGAAAGCAACAGCCTGTTTGGTATTATCTCAGGATTATAAGAAATAAGGGCTATATAAAGGGCTGGGGCAGTAAGGGCCAGTATGAATGCCAAGCTTCTTATATACCTGACAATCGTCACTATACCTGGCCTCAGATAATAATCCTCTGCTGACTGCAGCAGGGTATTCAAGGTAGAGGGTACAATAAGTACAAAGGGAGAGTTGTCTACCACTATCCCTACTCTTCCCTCATACAGTGCAGCTGCTACTACATCAGGTCTTTCAGTGGATTGCACCCGAGGAAAGGGGCTTATTCTCCTGGCATCAATAAACTGCTCTATATACCCACTTTCCAAGATAGCATCTATATCTATTTCCTTTATGCGCTTTTCTACAGACTCAAGTGCGCTTTTATCTACAATATCATCTATATACATAAGCGCTATATCCGTTTTAGAGCGCACTCCACACTGTGTCTGCTTAACCTTAAGCCTTACATCCCTTATGCGCCTTCTTATAAGTGCAGTATTACTTCTTAAGGATTCAACAAACCCATCCCTTGGCCCCCTTATAACCATCTCCCCTGAGGGTTCATCAGGTCCTCTTGAGGGCCATGATTTTGTAGAAATTATTATTGCCTTAGTATAACCATCAATAAACAGTGCCGTATCTCCTGACAAAACCTGCGTAAGAGAATCCTCCAGTATATCCAGTTCCTTAAAGTCCGAGGCTGCTAAGGCTGAGCTTTTTATGACCTCATATAATCGGTTCTTTATCTCTTTGTAGTTGGGTTCAACCTCCCTTACTGAAATCATCATTGGCTCTACTACATCACCATTTATGCGGTCATTATTTGCCATGCCATCAATGAATGCAAGGAACATATGGGTCCCATCAGGTCCTCCTACGTTGAAGTCCCTGAACACCATATCGTTGGCATCCTTGAAAAGCTCCTTGATAATTGAGATGTTATCATCAATACAGGAGCTTATGGGAGTCTTTTTATCCGGTGTATACTCATAATGCAGCTCTTTTTTATGTCTGTCAAAAACACTCATGGAAACAACCCCCTAATCTTTTATTATTAAAGATGTAATATAAAGACCTATGCCCAGTGCTGCGTAAACATATCCCGCAATCCTGGAAAGTCTGGCTTCCTTTTTAAGTCCCTTTTTTCTGAAGCTTCTCCAGTCTATAAACAGAAGAATATAGGCTGAAACGAGAAAAAACAGCAGTACATAAATGTCGTAAATATCCCTAAAAAAATGGAGTATCCATGCCATATATAAAATCACCTGCCTAACTTTATATATTAATTTCTGCAGAATGCTCCTCATTTATTCAAACTACAGTCATATGGTTTATAAGCTGATGTTATATTAGTAAACTCAACACTTCAAAAATAAAGCCAGAGTGCCGACTTAATCAGCACTCTGGCGGGACCCCTGCTATGAAATTCTATGACAGATTTCTCTTTGGACTTTTTATTTCTGCAAAATCAACCACCTTAAGGTTTAACCTCTCTGCCATAGACTCTGCTTTAGAAAAAAGCATACGGTCAATTATATGCCTTGCCTCATGGGCATCGCAGCCTATAATTACATCATTGCCCACCCTGCTGGCAATCTTAAAAAATCTCTCTCTCGGATAGCACTTATTGTCCTCCATCCCCAGCAGGTTAAATTCTAAAGGCATGCTGTATTTAAGTGCTGCCCTACAGAGCCTTTCCATATTTTCGTCATAGATGCCATCATCATAAGCATAGTTTATTATATCTGGATGAGCAAAGTAGGTAAAAACCCCTGTTGCCATACCCTCTATGCACTGGTCCACATATTGCTTCAGAATATTCTTGTCATAATTTTCCTTGCCTATGTACTGGTATTTTGGACCGTTTCCCAAATAGTGCTGTCCCAAAATCAGATAGTCATAATCATAAGGCTTTAGCATATTTAGCATGTCCTCAAAAACATCGGAATAATATTCTGCCTCAAAGCCCACTAATATTTTTATTTGACTCTCATATTCCTTTTTTAGCTTAAGAAGGGTTTCAACGTAGTCAGTAAGAAGCTCAGGCTTCATTCGTATTGGAGAATACCACCCATCCTTATATGGCATTGGTACATGGTCTGAAAATCCAAGCACCTGAAGTCCTTCCTTAATTGCATTTTCAATATACTCCCTCTCAGTGCCATAAGCATGGTTGCACCTGAAGGTATGTGTGTGATAATTTGCTTTCATGTTATACCTCTTATCCAGTTATATAGTATGTATAGCTATTGCTTCACTAATATTATAGTACACTAATTATCCCTCTGCATTATACAGTGGATGTTTTTATTATTTTACTCGCGTGAAAGTCTACTCTTTTTTATACTCTTATAACATCTCTTCAAATACACATTATATGGTCTTTATTAAAATTTAAAGCCTCACATTTTGTATAACACATTTATGTTGTGGAAATACTTGTTATATAATACAAACCAAATGGAGGTTTTTATTATACAAGCTGGTGTAA
>JAEZLD010000081.1 GCA_023415335.1 Bacillota bacterium
AGTGATAGCTTCTCACTATTCTTGTCTGACATCAGACCCGCCTCCATTTTTATCTAATTTATACCTCTCTCCCAACTTCGCCTTCACTTCTTGTCAGCTATCTTCTGAATTACTATTTACTTCCTTCCACTCTACAGTAAGATCTGCTGGTTTTAGAGGAGTACTGGATGTTTTGGAAGAACCACAGGACGATAAAAGAGATAACATAAATATCACCATAATATATTGACACAACTATCTTTTCTATAAAGTTAACATCCTTAGTGTTTACTAATATTTACAATTATAATTATAAACTTCAGAATATTATATGTCAATATATGGTATGAATCTATTTGAGAGTCTATTTGAGAGTGGTGGTAGTAAAATCTCTACAGCCTTTCAATCGGACGACGGGTGTAGGGTGTCACGCAAAAGTTCGCAATTTCAAGCAGGGTATATACCTCATGCAGAAAAGAGGTGTAAAAAACGGATATGGATGGTACAAACCGTGGTGGTGCCAGGGCAGGTGCAGGAAAAAAGAATAAGCCTATATCAGATAAGATAACTGAAGGATATACAGGCGAAAGGAAGCTTGAAGTAATAGAGTTTAATAATACACCTGACCTTAGGGCAAGGAGATGCCGAGGCCAAGGGAAATGCTTTATGCAGTCCAGAAGGATGGAAGGACGCTTGTGGCAACGGAAATATATGAGACTACATGGAAGTGGCTAAAGGAACGTGGCTGTGACCATCTGGTAATTCCACAACTGTTGGAACATTATGCGATGAGCGCGGCAAGGTGGATTCAATGCGAGGAGGCAGTAACAGAGTATGGCTTTCTTGCTAAGCATCCTACAACAGGTAATGCAATCCAAAGTCCGTATGTATCCATGAGCCAGAACTTCATGAGTGCTGCAAAACCCATAAATTTTCCGTTTTGAAAAGATATGTTTCTTCTTAGGAAAGGAAGATTTATGGTTCTCCAATTGGATATGCAAAAAGAGAAACTTTTTTGAAAGTTCCTCTTTTTCGTTGTGTATGTAATTTGTGTTAGTTATTTCGAAAGGAATATATCTATTTAGGTACTAATCTTAACGTAGATATAACGGCTCTAATTATTATTTATGTTTGCCTTAGTTTATTACTATTTATATATATTAACTTAAAATATAATATAATGGAGTTTAATGGATGCATGTAATTGATATATAACTTTTATTTTAGTGCGTAATTAAGATATTGCACCTAATATTCATTGTATACATATAGAGCCAATATGTTTAGTAAACACAGATATATATTGTTTTGATAAAAAATAAAAATTTCACCCGTAATATGTACTAAATAACTGTATTCCTTTATTGGCTTGGGAGGGTAGAGTGCGAAGAAAAAAGCCCCCTTTACGGAGCATATAGGTATATTACGCCTTGCACTCGGCAAACGGGAATATTGACAATTTCGAACTGTGACTTCCCAATGTCGCAGCACGTCTCTTGATAATCCCTCACCGCGCTGATATAATTTCTTTATAAGTAATTTAGTTCCACTCATAAGATAAAAAAATTAGGAGGGAGTAAATATGCGTGCACAGATAACACTGACGCCAAGCGAGTCTAAGCGGCTCATCGCCAAGGGAGTCAAAGTCCTTCCCTGCGTGCAAAAGGCACTGGAGAAGCACACCATCATCGTGGCCGGGGGAACCACAAACGCCTTTGTCCTGGAGGAGCTTACCGGCGAGACCGTAATCCCGAGGAGCACGTATACGGTCGGAATCATAACTGATGGCAAAACGGGTGAAAGCAGTACGGAAGGCCGCGTCCCTCCCTTTATTATCACAGACGGGAAGCTCAGACCCCGCGACTACCACTGGAAGGCCTATCTTCCTGAGTCAGGTCCCGGCGATGTCTTTATTAAGGGCGGCAACGCCGTGGACCATACCGGTCTCGCAGCCGTGCTCGCTTCCAACAGCATGGGCGGTACCATCGGAATTGCCTGGGGCCCCGTGATGCAGCGCGGAGTAGATCTGGTCGTGCCCATCGGGCTTGAAAAGATGGTTCCCGACGTGCGCGAGGCCGTCGAGTTTATGGGCGGACACCCCGCGGACGAGGCAATGGGCGACAGAGCGTCACTTTTACCCCTGCTGGGCGCCAAAGTAGTCACGGAGATAACTGCTCTGCGGCTGCTCTATAATGTGGAAGCCAAATGCGTCGCCGCCGGCGGCGTCGGCGGCAGCGAAGGCGCCGTTGTGCTCGTCATCGACGGCGAGGACGCCGACGTCCTGAGGGCAATGGAAGGTGTCAGAGCCATTAAAGGCGAACCCCCGGTAAAATAAAATTCTTTTATAAAACCTCTGCCGCGTTTATCGGCGAAGTCCTGGATTTCTACCTCCTGTTCGGCATATCTCTTTCCTATGCGGTGATTCTGACGGCGGCGGTAACCTTTTTTATCGTGTACTTACAAAAATACGGGCAGAGAGTCGTTGAGATCATCATTACGGTATTGGTGGCCGTAATCTGCGTAGCCTACACGGTCGAATTATTACTGGCGAAGCCGTATTGGTCCCAAGTCGCCCTGCATGCTTTGATCCCCTCCCTTCCGGACGGCCGGGCGGTTCTGCTCGCTGTGGGCATGCCGGGGGCAACAGGAAGCGGATAATCTCGTGAATGAAGAGAATTATGTATTGTCACCCTATACAGCGCATACCTCTATTATGATGTTTTTCACTCTGCACACAGAACAAACGCAAAAACCCGGGGTGTGCACAAAGCAAACGGAACAAACGGGAACGAGTTGCCATCTGACCATCCAAGCGTAAGCATCCTGAATCCCCGGGTATATTTCATAGAACAGTGGTCAAATACAGTTGCCAGAAGCTCCACTTTTTTAGAACGGGCTTTGCTGTATAGGCTATTATCTATGATGAAAACATCTTTTTCTATTTTCGTCGGTTAAGGGTTTCATAAAACCAATTATAACCTTGGCAGAGAGCAGTGTAAGGAACTTGTTCCCGTTGATACGGGCGTTATTGAGGAAACGGTAGACGGTGTTCTTCCTGAAGTCCTCATAGAATATTCCTGTCTTCAGCTGCATATACATGCTCCTGCCTGAAAATACAAGGCAAATGAGGTATTTGAATATGTCCATGACTGGGATACCCTTTTACTTACCTGCATTACATTTGAACAGAAGCCTGACCACTTGAAAATTTTTAAAGAATTTCACTATAAAGCTATCAATTTCTATCTGTTTTGATGAAGATTGTGGTATACTATACATGGCATAAATCTCCTTGCTGTGTGATTGTTTTTCGACAATTCACTTATACCACCAAGGCCAGCATTTATGCCTTTTTTATGGGTTAAAGTATTGATTTTTCAAGGTTCAATCACACCTATCGGTGTGGGAAGTTTGAATAAATAAATCGTTATAAAATATAACAATGAGGCTCATAGGTATAGCATTAATAACAATTATATTTCTTATTCTCCTAGGTCTTACTTATGAAATGCACGTTGCTATATTTATACATTTCTCTTTTTTCATATGCTAAATAAAAGTTATTTTCTAGTGTAATCATTATTAAAAATGTAAGGAGAACAAACATGAATAGAAGAGAGACAGATGTTCTAGAAACTGCTATTAAGGGAAGAAGGTATAATGATTCGGGTGAAAGAGTCTTAGCACTTAACAGTACATTCGTTATCGGTATAACGATATATTATATCATCATCATGATTTTTACGGGAATAAAGTTAAAAAGTGGAAGCCGTGAAGGCCTAGAGATTTTTACTATGTCTGCCAGTGCCATATTTGCTATATGGAACTGGGTTATTTTTTTAAGAAATAAATATTCCACAAAATTTTTCTTAATAGTGACATATACTTATTTGTTAATATATGTTGTGAATTTCGTTATCAGTGGTAATGAATTTATGCAATTCTCTATTTTATGTCTACTTATCATTTCAATATTATTTTACAATGTAAAACATTTATTAATACACATTACAATCATAGGTATTACAAATATTGTTCAATTATTGATGTGGGTATCTGAATTCAATATAGTCAACCAGGTATCTTATTATGCTCAGTTAAGTGATGCTGCTAAAGCACAGGAACTGAATGTAATCTTTAAGTTAATTGTAATGATGACCCTGCTTTATACTGTATTTAGAACGGTTTTAAGAGGCAAGATGTTTAACCATGACATTGTTGGTACTATTTCAGACGAACAGGAAAAGCAAAAGGAAATTCTAGTTGATGTACTTGAAATTGCCAGTGTGATCCAACAAAATATAACCGCTGCTAATGGGATTGTCCACGAACTCGGCCAATCGACCGAGGTCGTAAATTTGGCCATAGGCCAAATTTCTGCCAGCACTCAGACAACAGCCGAAAGCATCCAGGAACAGAATACCATGACGCAGTCGATTCAGTCTTCAATTAATGATACGGTCAATCGATCTAAGAAAATGGTTTCCATAGCAAATCAGTCCTGTGATTCGATTAAAGATAACTTAGAATTAATGAATAGTTTAAGAGATAAGTCCGATCAGATTTCCTTGACGAATGAAGACCTGATCAAATCCATGAGCCACTTGCAGGCAAAAACAAAGGAAGTTCAGGATATCTCTGATATTATAAATACCATTTCGGACCAGACTAACCTGCTCTCTCTGAATGCATCCATCGAAAGTGCAAGAGCTGGAGAAGCAGGAAAAGGTTTTGCAGTGGTAGCAGATGAAATCCGCAAATTATCGGAGCAGACAAAAAAATCTACGGAGAACATTGTAAAGATACTTATGGAATTAAACAGCTATGCTGAGATAGTAACAAAGGCAGTAAATGATTCGATATACGCCACACATCATCAAGGTGAACTGATTAATAGTGCCTCAGAAGGCTTCAATAAGATTAATAATAATGTCAGCATACTTGTAGAGGATATCGATGATATTGATAAAATGCTGTTAAGCCTTTCAAATGCAAACAGTACGATCGTTGAGAACATAAGCAAGATATCAGCAACAACAGAGGAGGTAACTGCTAACTCCGAGGAGGCAACAGCAATAAGTGAAAAGAATTCACAAGATGCAAATCAAGCGATAAAATTACTAAACGAGGTGCTGGATACTTCCCGTCGGTTAGATAAATATACCAATATTCAATAGGCGAGGTGTTTTCAGATATTATGGTAAGGAAGGGCTGAGGACGGTTCCTGATTAATTGTTGAATTTCTACAAAAGTGCACACTTTAACATGATGCTGCCCGCCCTTTCGAGGGCCCCTTCATTTGACTGCTCGTTTAATTACAAAGGAGAAAGTTTTTTTAAGGTAGAATATGTTTTGTTCTATAACGTAGGATTAGTGCTTTTTCGCATCTCCAATTGGATGAGATTTCATTCTCATTAGAGAGTGATTCAAGTAATCAAAGTAATAAATATAGATATTCTTATGAGTTGATATCACAGGAAAATACAGCAGAAACCAATAATACAATACTAGAATTCAGCTTTGATATGGATAGACCTAGAAGTGGTATGAAGCCTATTGATTATTTGCATGCTTTCCACCAAGATGATATTAAGATTTCTAACCTGTTAAATACAAAGGAATTCGGTCTTTTGATAGTTTTTGATTTTCCTGAGGCGTATAGGAATATAACTGGGATAATCAGACCTTTACTTGATGGCTTAGTATCCTCTTTCCACTATCAGAACTCAGAGGATCAAGTGCTACTTAATTATATTGAAAAAAAGCATATCAGTGAGGATGTTGCAGCATAACAATTAAATCGCAAGTATTATGTGTTTCTAGGTGAAAGGAATTTGATTTTAAGTTATACAAATGGAATCCTGAGGACGAGAAACGTACGAAGGTAAACATAAACAAGTATCTGAAAAGGTATTTTTGTTAAAATAATTGGAGTGAGTGAAGCTTTTAGATATAGTGAAGGGTATTGCTCATAATATCAACCAGAAATATAAGATTGCATTAAATTTAATAATAAGGAGAGAGATAATGAAATATACTGAAGAAGTAATTATGAAAAATGCACTTAATGCGTTTAATGATGGAAAAGCACAATTTCCTATTGATCCACAGAAATGTGCTTTACTAGTTATTGAT
>JAEZLD010000075.1 GCA_023415335.1 Bacillota bacterium
CCTCCGGGAAGGGACCTTATAAAGTGGTCTGCATGGGCAGCCTTTGCTGCTGCAATGACCTCCTCATCTGTAGCGTCAAGCCTTCCATAGCGGATGTTTTCCATGATGGTGCCCTTGAAAAGCCAGGTATCCTGAAGCACCATCCCGAATGCTGAGCGGAGCTCCCGCCTGTTGAAATCCTTTATGTCGTGTCCGTCAAGGAGTATGGAGCCGCCGTCTACATCATAATACCTCATCAGCAGCTTTACCATGGTGGTTTTACCCGCACCTGTGGGCCCTACCAGGGCTATTTTCTGGCCTGGCTTTACATGGCAGCTGAAGTCCTTTATTATAATCTGGTCCTCGTTATAACCAAACTTAACGTGTTTAAATTCCACGGAGCCCTGTACCTGATCTAAGCTCACAGGATTTTCTATTATCTGCTGCTCTTCAGGCTCCCCAAGGAACTCAAAAACTCTTTCAGCAGCTGCCGCCATGGACTGCAGGTTGTTCATAATCTGTGCCATCTGCTGTATTGGCTGGGTAAACTGCTTTACATATACCATGAAGGCCTGTATGTCACCTATATCTATTACTCCCTTTATGGCAAGGAAGGATCCGGATATGGCAGCGCCAACATAGCCCAGATTGCCTACAAAGGACATTATAGGCATCATCATGCCGGAGAGGAACTGGGACTTCCATGCTGACTGATAAAGCACGTCATTGGTGTCGTGGAAGGTCTTAAGTACATCCTCCTCCTTGTTGAAGGCCTTAACCACCACGTGTCCTCCGTAAACCTCCTCAACCTGGCCATTAATGTGTCCAAGGTATTCCTGCTGGGTTTTAAAGTGCTTCTGTGACTTTTTAACTACGGTGCCTATAAACCCTATGCTTATTGGGAGTATTACCAGAGTTATCAGCGTCATAAGAGGGCTTATGGTAAGCATCATAATAAGAACACCAATAAAGGTGGCAGTTGATGTTATAAGCTGGGTGACGCTTTGGTTAAGACCCATTCCAAGGGTATCTACGTCGTTTGTTATTCTGGAGAGCACCTCACCGTAGGTCTTCTCCTCAAAGTATTTCATAGGCATGCGGTTTATTTTTTCGGATATATCTCTGCGCATACGGTAGGTTATTTTCTGAGTTATCCCTGTCATAATGTAGCCCTGTATGAAGCTGAAGGCTACACTTGCAACATATAGTCCAAGGGTAAAGAGAAGTATCCTTCCTATGCCTGTAAAGTCAATGCTTCCATTACCCTGTATTTTGCCCATAAGCCCTTGTGAAAGCAGTGTGGTGGCACGGCCCATTATCTTAGGTCCCAGGATATTAAAAACTGTGCTGCATACTGCAAACAGCATGACAATAAGTACAGCTATTTTGTACGAGCCTATATATTGGAGAAGCCTTCTGAGGGTACCTTTAAAGTCCTTGGGCTTATCGCCCTTCATCATTCCATGGCCTCCCATTGGCCTTTTTGTCATATTTGATCTGTTCTTTTCCATTATGCCTCCTCCTTTCTGTTTAAGCTGCCTTCAAGCTCCTTTTCAGACAGCTGGGACATGGCAATCTGTCTGTATACCTCGCAGGTATCCATAAGCTCCTTATGGGTTCCCTTACCTGCAATGCTTCCCTCGTCAAGCACTATTATCTGGTCTGCATGGAGCACAGTGCTTATACGCTGGGCAACTATTATAAGTGTGCTGTCGACTACCTTTTCGCTTAACGCGCGTCTTACAGCAACATCGGTTTTATAATCAAGGGCAGAGAAGCTGTCATCGAATATATATATTTTAGGAGACTTGGCAATGGCACGGGCAATGGAAAGCCTCTGCTTCTGCCCTCCGGATACATTGCCTCCTCCCTGAGCTATAGAGCTTTCATATCCCTCCGGCTTTTCCTCTATGAAGTCCAGTGCCTGGGCTATTTTTGCTGCTTCTGCTACCTTACTGTCATCTATTCCAGGGGCACCGTACCGTATGTTAGATTCTATAGTCCCAGAGAAAAGCACTCCCTTTTGTGGGACAAAGCCTATTTTATCCCTTAGGTCATGCTGGGATAGGTTCCTTATGTCAATCCCGTCTAAGGTGATTGAGCCCTCTGTCACATCATAGAACCTGGGTATAAGCTGCACCAGGGTAGACTTTCCGCAACCGGTGCTGCCTATGATGGCGGTGGTTTCGCCAGGCTTTGCTGTAAAATTAATGTCCTCAAGGGTATCTGCTTCGGCCCCTGGGTATTTGAAGCTTACATGATTAAAGGAAACGATTCCCTTACAATCATTAAGCCTTTCCGGTTTCTTAGGATCCTGCACATTTGGCTGGGCATTCAGCACATCATTTATACGACCTGCAGCTACTGATGCACGGGGAAGGAATATGGATACCATGGAAAGCATCAGGAATGAGGAAACTATCATTATTGTGTATGTGATGAAGGCAGTCATGGCACCAACCTGTAAGGAACCCTGATCTATCCTGTGGGCTGCTACCCATACTATAAGAAGGGTGAGTGCATTCATTACAAGCATCATACCAGGCATCATAAAGGCCATGGTTCTGCTTGTGAATAGTGCAGTTTTTGTAAGGGAGATGTTGGCTTCGTCAAAACGCCTTTCCTGCTCCTTCTCCCTGCCGAAGGCACGGATTACTGAAAGGCCTGTTAATATCTCACGAGATACAAGATTAACCTTGTCAATGAGGGTCTGCATAAGCTTGAACTTAGGCATGGATATTGCAACCAGTACCCCTACCACGCAGAGGATGGCTGTAACTCCAATAAATATGATCCAACCCATGCCTGCGCCTGTACGGACTACCATTATAATACCGCCAATGGCAAGTATGGGGGCGTAGGAAACCATCCTAAGCAGCAGGGTAGAAACTATCTGTACCTGCTGTATGTCATTGGTTGAACGTGTTATAAGGGAGGCTGTGGAAAAAGAGTCTATTTCCCTGCTGGAGAAGCCTACTACCTTGTCGAATACCTTTTCTCTAAGGTCACGGCCTATGCCTGCACCAACCCTTGAGGCCAGAAAGCCTACTCCTATGGCTGCCATAGCCATAAACAGTGCCATTACAAGCATCTTTATGCCCGTGTTCCATAGATAGCTGGTCTGCATGCTGCTTATATTTACGCCTGTAGCCTCATATTCAGCCTTAGTAAAGGCAACTGCTGAGGAGTGTATTATGGAGGAGCCCATGGCGGACAGCTTTTCATCCATAGAAGACCTTATACCCTTAAACACTCCCTTAAGCTCAGCTAGCTGTGCAGGAGGCAGAGTAGATGGGTCCATTTTCATCAATGCTGAAAGATCGGCTCCACCAGATTGTGAGTCCCCCATCTGTGATGAATCGGCCTTAGAGAACATATAGGCTATGGCTATAGGGGTGGTGAACATCTCATCCTTAGCCTTCAGGCTTTCACGAGAGGCATCCTTCAAATGGTAAAGCCCATCGGATTCCAAAGAGTATGAGCTTTCCCAAAGGGAGGCTTCCTCATCGGTCATAAACAGTGAAACCATTGAGTGATTTTTAGGTGTCAGCTGTTTTGGCGTGGAGTATTCTATGCCGCTGTTTTGTATGCCTACATCAATAAGGTTTGATGTATAATTAGGCAGTGATAAATCACATACGGCCTGAACAAACAGCAACGCAATTATTATAATTATTGATTTCCAGTACTTCTTCATGTTGCCAAAAATTTTTAGCATGTAAGATTAGTCTCCTTTCATTTCCTTGTTTTTTCGATTTCTGTTTTCATACCTTCAGCTATTTTATTACATAGCATGGTAAACTGTTCCATTTCACCCTCAGATAAATGTGACAGGGTTAACTCCATGAACTCCGTGTATTTTTGCATATCAGCTTTAAGCTCAGATGCTCCAGATTCTGTAAGTTCAATATAAATATTCCGTCTGTCGTTTTGTCCTATGTATCGCATTATTAGCCCCTTATCCTCCAGACGATTCAAGCTGCGGGAAACAGCAGGGCCTGATATACAAAGCCTGGAGGAAATATCTGAGGCGCATACCTTTCCATCAGGCTGATCCTTTGAAAGCTTTAAGATGGCATTCAGCGTAACAAACTCGGACCTGGGCATAAGGCCTAGTGCCTCTGCAATATTAAGGTGCTTGAGTATGTGCATGGATTCCATAACCTGCTGGGTTCTGGTATTTATCATTAAACATCCTCCTTTGCATAAGTTAATAGTTAGATTACTAAATTAATATTTAACTATGTTAAGTATTATATGACTGTATATATATAAAAGCAACCAGCTTATGTATTAGTTAATAAAATGTTCTAAATCTTGTAAAAGTTATTTGGGAAACGTAAATAATAATCTTATTGGAAATACTATTTTTAAGATTATACTGTAGGAACATGGAGGAAGGTAAAATGAAAAGGTTTAAACCGTGGCTATGCTTTTGTGTTCTGGCCATAATTTTAATTACAAGCAGCTTTTCTTACATTTTAAAGCCCCAGTGTAAGGAAACGGGGGACAGCTTCCCTGTGCTTGACAGTGATAAGGTGGAGGGCTTGCCAGACAGGTTCAGGAACGATAGTGAGCTTAACATATCAGGCAGTGCCCAGTTTACCCTGCCTCAGCTGACAAGCATAATAAATGAAATAAACCAAAAGGACATAATTATTGCTGACCTGCGTCAGGAAACCCATGGCTTTGTAAACGACTATGCCCTAAGGCTGTTCAGCCCAACCACCATCATAAACAAGGATTGTACTTCAGGGCAGGTACTTGAAGCAGAAAGAAGGTTTTTTGGAGCTATACAGCCAGGAAGCAAGGTAAACATTTACTCCAGAAGAAAGGTGCTTAAGGAAACCCTGACAGCTACAAGAGCCTTGACTGAGGAGGAGCTGGTAAAGGAAAAGGGAGCAGGATATATATTGTTTGCTGTACAGGATGGTTCTATTCCCACACCCCAGGTGGTAGATGATTTTGTATGCTTTGTGGTATCAAAGCCGGAAGGGGCCCATGTGCATTTTCACTGCCGTGCTGGGGAGGGGAGGACCACCACCTTTATGGCAATGTATCAGATAATGAATAATGAAAATAATTTATCATTAGAACAGATATTTCAATATCAGGAGTCCATAGGTGGCATAAACCTTTTCCTGAGGCCCCTTAGGGCAGAGTTCTTAGAGGAATTCTACAGCTATGTTAAGGAAAACCAGACGGGGGGATACCAAACGAAATACTCTGAATGGGAGAAACGGTAAGGAAGATAAGAGAGAAAAGAGAACAATGAAGAGAAAATGTATAAAATCCTTCCTTAAAAGCTAAGGGGAGGATTTTTTATTAAATAGAAGGGTTTGTTTTTTACCATAACGTAAAAACATCACGTATAAAAGAAAGGAGATATTGTACCAACTTCATGGTACAATATCCCCTTACTGATGCGCTGTTTAA
>JAEZLD010000142.1 GCA_023415335.1 Bacillota bacterium
TATCCAAAAGCTCCTTTAGCTTTCTCATCTCTTCCTTATTAAGAGTTATCCCCTTTCCCATCTTCTCATGGCCAGGGTCCCATTCTCTTAAATCGAACTTAGGCTCCCTGTCGTTCCAGCTTACCATATTTAACTCTTTTGTCCAGCCCTTTGGGGATGTGGAAAGCTCTCCAAGCTGTTTTGTTATTTCATATTTAATATCCGGCATGTCTTTGCCCCTTTCTTACGTTATATTTTCCAAATTATACCACGTTTATTTTAACCTGTCATTCTTCATGTGGCTGTTGCCCCAGATGGAAAACTTATGGCTTTCAGTGTCTCACCTTTATCTCTGCCATCCTATATTCAAACTCCACATCTGCTTTATCATGAGCTGGCACCGTAATAATGTATTCTATTGTGCTTGAATTTTTCTCTATTTACTCATGGGAGGAGCCTACCATCTCCCAGGTTTCCCAAATATTATAGTCAAACCTGATTCCAACATCTTCGTCCTTATGATTCCTGAGTGAGCAGTGGTATTTGTAATACTCATAGCCCTGGGATTTTCTTCCTTCAACCTGGTCATAATCATATGAAATATCAAATGCATTACCAATTGTAAGCCTTACATCCTCATCTGCAGGTGTATGGTCTATGGCATCCTCTCCTATAAATTCTAATGACGAGTCATCCTTATCCTCCTGATACAGCCTCACCCTTCCCTTAGGCAATGCTATTCCAAGACCACTTTCTTTATTGTTCTTAAATTCTATCACTATATCAGTTTTTTCCTCAGGTTTATTTATATGGTAATACCTCTTCGCCAATATACTTTTCCAGAAGCTTTTCCCTGCCCACAAGGTCGTAATCATAGTTGAACTCCAGCACATTAATGGTTAAAAATATTTTTATTTGAAAAATTGAGAACTGTCCCTTATCATTTCCGAAATTTTTATTAATTTATCGTAACCTTTTATGCTTGTAATCCATCATATATGTACAAGCATATTATATTACATCCTGGAGGTCATAATTAATGGTTTTTAGTTCTCTTGTATTCATTTTTATTTTTATGCCGCTTTTTTTCCTAGGCTACTATGCTGTTCCCAATAAATACCGGAACCTGTATATTTCGGCCTCAGGGATAGCTTTCTATATCTATGGTACCATAGATAAGCCTTTATACCTTTTATTATTTTTATCATCCATACTGATCAACTATCTAATAGGAAGAGCAATGTGTTCTGGACGCCATATCAGAAGAAGTCAAAAGAAGGCATGGCTAATAATAGGGCTGCTTTTCGACTTTGGATGGCTGTTTGTATTTAAGTATTCAGCCTTTGTATTTTCAAACCTTAATGCTCTTTGGTCCTTTACTGGCTTCACTCTTCCTGCTGCTAAGCTTATGCTGCCACTTGGAATAAGCTTCTATACCTTTGAGGCTGCCTCATACCTTATTGATGTTTATAAGGACAGGCTTCCCGCTGAAAAATCCTTGTTGAAGCTTGCCACATACCTGCTGATGTTCCCCCAGATGATTTCAGGCCCTATTGTTGCCTACAGGAATATTGAAGGAAGCATAAACACCAGGAAACATTCCTCAGAAGGCTTTGACAGTGGCCTTAAGGAATTTACCATAGGCCTTGGACTTAAGGTGCTCCTTGCCAATCGTATCGGGGTTTTATGGAAGGACATCGGTACCATAGGCTTTGAAAGTATATCCACTCCCCTGGCCTGGATGGGCATATTTGCATTCAGCTTCCAGCTTTATTTTGACTTTTATGGCTATTCTCTCATGGCTTTGGGCTTAGGCAGGATGATGGATTTTGAGCTCCCTCAAAACTTCAACTACCCATACATCTCCCTTTCCATGACGGAATTCTGGAGAAGATGGCATATGACCCTTGGCGCCTGGTTCAAGGAGTATGTGTATATCCCTCTGGGAGGTAACCGTAGTGGATGGGGCAAAACCATCAGAAACATGCTTATTGTATGGCTGCTTACAGGCATATGGCATGGAGCCAGCTGGAACTTCCTGCTTTGGGGACTTTTCCTATTCATGATTATGTTCATAGAAAAATCAGGATTTAAAAAAATACTGGACAGAAGAAAACTTTTGGCTCACCTGTACATGGCTCTTATTATACCCATAAGCTGGCTTATATTTGCCTTGAATGATATATCACAGCTTAGAATATATTTTAACAGGCTGTTCTCCTTCATTACCGGCTCAAAGGGCATCAACGTATATGCAGGAGATTTTATGAAATACGGAAAATCCTATGGGCTTATGCTTATAGCTTGTTTCGTATTTTCTACTCCACTGCCCAGAAGAATTTTTGAAAAAATCAAGAATAAGCCCATAGGCACATTTATACTTCTTTCAATCTTTTTTACATGTATCTACTGCTTATATAGAGGCATGAACGACCCGTTCCTTTATTTCAGTTTCTAACACTAACAGGAGGCATTCTTCAATGAATAAAAATATTAAGTATCCATTTACAGCAATAATGATAGTAATACTATTAATGGGACTACCCATTACTGCAGTCTATCTTCGCAAAGAAAAACACAAGGCTCAGGATAAGGGACAAGTAACCATAGAAACTCCCTCTGCCTCCCCTTCCCCTACCATGCAGCCTGTAGTAACCAAGGAACCTACTCCGACTCCTACAAAACCACCTTCTTCTAATGCACCTATAGACGGAAATGGCGGAGCAGACCCCATTGATGATATAATTACTCCTCCACATAATCCCTCTAAGTCCTATAGCTTTGTGACGGTTTCCAATGAATACTTTGATGATGCTCTGTTTATAGGAGATTCCAGAACCGTAGGACTTTCTGAATATGCTCCCTTTAAAGGCGCAACCTACTTTGCTAATGTTGGCATGAGTGCACATAATGCTATGTCTACAAAGGTTTCAGTACCCTCTATGGGGAAGCTTACTTTAAACCAGCTTCTAAGGAGCAAGTCCTTTGGTAAGGTATACATTATGCTAGGAATAAATGAGCTTGGCTATAAGTTCGACTCAATTATGTCAAAGTATACAGAGGTACTGGAAACCGTAAAACAGCTGCAGCCTGATGCAATCATATATATTGAGGCTAATCTCCATGTAACCAAGGTTAAGTCGGATGGAGATAAAATAATCAACAACCAGTCCATAGATAACCTTAACAAAAGTCTCTCCGAGCTGGCAGATGGAAAGAACATATTTTATATTGATATAAATGAAAAGTTCGATGATGGAAACGGAAACCTTGACAACTCCTACACCAGTGACAACGCCCATATACTGGGTAAATATTATGCCGAATGGGGGCAGTGGATCTGCACAAAGGCAATACAAAAATAGCTTTCTATGATAAAATTATTACACAGTCAAAGTACTGAATAATGATTTTTAAGTGGGTATTGCCATGAATATAGATAAAACAATGAATAAGGAGTGGTTCTGTCAGCGAATCCTGCAGTGTCAAGAAGGATTGTACCGTCTGGCATTATTTATGCTGAAGAACCCACAGGACGCAGAGGACGCCCTTCAGGATACAATACTTGTTGCATATGAGAAACTAGACACGTTAAGGGACCCTGAAAGGTTTAAGCCTTGGATTATGAAGATTTTGTCCAATACATCCAATGAAATGCTGAGGAAACGTAAAAATACCCTTCCAATGGAGGATTTAGCTGAGCATCTGCCCTTTGAAGAAAAAGACCTATGCTCTTGCATATCCTTATTGGATGCAGTTAAATCGCTGGATGAGGACTACCATTCAGTTGTGGTGCTATTCTACTATGAGGACATGTGTATAAAGGATATAAGCACCATTACAGGCCTATCCCAAGGGACAGTAAAGACAAGGCTTTCTCGGGCAAGGCAGCAGCTGAAGATACTATTGAGTAAAGGTGAGTCAATATGAATGAATTTGATACCAAACTAAAGTCCATGGCAGAGCAGGAGGAATCCCTCCTGACAGAATCAGCAACCCAAAGGATTGCCTTCACCCTGGAGGGCCTTCCTGATAATAGATTGAATACTAAACGCCGTCCGAGAGTAAATGCCTGGACTGTTGCTGCTGCAGCCGTTATGGTACTATTTTTTATGCTACCTAACATCAGCCCTTCCATAGCATATGCCATGCAGAGCCTGCCTATAATAGGCAAGGTTGTCCAGGTGGTAACTATAAGGGACTTTGAATACGCGGACAGCCACCATAGCGCTAAGGTTGCAATACCAAGAGTTAAGGTGGATGGTAAGGATGGCGCCTCCATTATGCATTCAGCTGATTTAATAAATGGGGATGTGGAGTCTCTTACAAATGCCCTTCTAGAAAGGTTCAAACAGGAAACTGAGGAATTAGGAGAGGCCTATACTTCCATGGACATAAGCTATAATGTTGTAATCAATACTGACTCCTGGTTCACCTTAAAGCTTACAGTTTTTGAGGGTGCTGGCAGCAGCAATACCTATTACAAGTACTATCACATAGACAAAGTCACCGGCTCCATGGTAGTTCTTAAGGATCTGTTTAAGGATAACAGCGGCTATGCCAAGGCTATCAGCCAGAATATAAAGGATCAGATGAAGCAGAGGATGGATGCTGATGATTCCAAGATATACTGGCTTGAAAGTGAGTTTCCCGAATGGGATTTCACAAGCATAAAGGAGAACCAGAACTTCTATTTTGCAGCTGATGGAAACATAGTAATTGCCTTTGATAAGTATGAGGTGGGCCCAGGCTCCATGGGCTGCCCCGAATTTGAAATACCAAAAGATATATATAAAGAATATTTAAAGAACAAATAAATGTAAAAAAGAGGCTTCAGAATTTAACCTGAGGTCTCTTTTCTTATTACTCCTTCACGCCTAAGGCTGTATAAAGAAGAGGGCATAACTGGTAATTCTTTCACTTAGGCCACAGCCACATCTATTAATCATACTAGGGTTTTTATTCTCTTGCCTACTATTTTTCGAAAATCACACCGCCCTCCAGCACCGTCACTTTTCGCTCCTTGGTGTTAAGTTCCACCTGGCAGCCTATAGGAAGCGTAAGCATGGGATGGGTATGGCAGCAATCGAAGTCAGCCAATAGCGGAATATCCTTACCAGCTAATACCTCTTGAAGAATCTCATAAGGCTTTCTGCCAGTTCCATTATCATCATATTTTTCATGCTTTCCAAGTATGATTCCACCTATCTTATCAAATACACCTGCCAGCTTCAACAATGAAAATGACCGTTCTATGGTGCAAGCATCCTTAAGGGAATCTTCAATAAAAAGTATGTCTCCCTCATTTATGCCTGGCATATACTCTGTACCAAAGAACCCTTCCATGGTATTGAGGTTTCCCCCAATGAGTCTTCCCTTACATATACCGGGTGTAACACAAAGCCAGCTGTTTTTATATCCCTCTTTACCCCTGTCCTGGGTGCTCCAGTTAATGAACTCATCTGTCCAAACCCTGGGACAAGGATATTCATATGGAATAGCAGGCTGCTTGTATATCATTTCTTCAAAATATTCAAAGGTCATATCAACAAATGGAGGAAGCTCTCCAAAGGAGGCTGCCAGGGCAGGACCATAAAATGTTACCAGGCCTGTTTTTGCATAGACTGCTAAAAGCAAGGCTGTGACATCAGAATAGCCCATAATAACCTTGGGATGCTTTTTCAAATATTCGTAATCAATGTAAGGTAAAATGGAATTGGTATTATTTCCACCTATGGATGCCATAAGTATATGTATACTGTCATCATAAAGAAGGGCATTGAACTCATCTGCTCTCTCTTTTATGCTTCCCGAACGGTAAAAATCCCTTTTCCCATAAAGCTTCCCATTTACAACCTTAAACCCCTTGCCCTCAAGATAAGCCTTTCCTCTTTCATATCGTACCGGGGTTGTAGCCGATATTGGTGATGATGACGAAAACACACCTATACATTTTTTATCCGGGCTAATCCTTGCTTTCATTTTTCACCTCCACAACTTTAAATCTTTTATTTTTATTAAGTTAAGCTTCCTGCAAATTTTTTCTGTTTGTGTTACTGCATACTTATTTGCAGCCATACTATTTCCTTTTTATTTCACTACTTTTTCAAAATCCGAAGCTGGATGCTTACAAATCGGACATATGAAATCATCAGGGAGTTCCTCACCCACGTACTCATATCCACAAATAGTACAACGCCATATTACCTGACCACCCTCTATCTTTCCAACAGCTTCAGGCTTTGGCTTGATGTTATTCATATAGTATTCATAGGTTGCTGAAGGTGTATCACTGAGGACGTCCATATCAGTGATTGTTCCAATAAACATTGTATGCGAACCAATATCCTCTGTTTTTTCAACCTCTACAGATATAAATGCATTTGTTGCCTCTGTAACAATACAGATACCATTATCTCCACGCTTATAGCCAGAAAAACCCTCAAACTTATTAACATCTCTTCCTGACTGAAAACCAAAATGCTTAAACAGATCAAATGTAGCTGCATGACTAATAACAGAAACAGTAAATTTACCTGTTCTCATAATCATATCGTGAGTATAATTTGCTTTGTTAACACAAATACTGATTTGATTTGGGGTAGATGCAGCCTGAATTGCAGTATTAATAATGCAGCCATTATCCTTATCACCCTCTTTTGCAGTCAATACAAACAATCCATAACTTAATCTGTACATTACTCTTTTGTTCATTTCTTTCACTCCTTGAATATTTACCATTAATTTACTTACAATATCTACATTAAACTACTCTACCACACTTCATACATCCCAAATGGAGCAAAACAGCTTTCATCAATACTCCATACCTGCTATTTTAAAAATCATATCCGGAAGAATGGCTTTCCTTGCCTTATTGTATTTCTCTTCTTCGCCTTCAGTTCTTCCAACCAATGCCGTTCCGGTTGCAGAGTTATCTGAAACAACCAGCAAAGCAATACTGGGGACCTCTAACAGAATACTATATGAATGCGTGCAATTCTTTTAAGATTCCTCCATAGGTTTTCGGCAGTTCCTTCATGAGTTTACTTTTGCTTTTCCAGCCTTTTCGCAATTTCATCCATATGACTGCCATCAGTTCCACAGCATCCTCCAAAGATTTTGAAGGGCTGTAGGGTTCTGAGATTTAGCATATCCTCAGCCAGAGACACCGGATCCGAGGTTTTAAGGTCAATAGCATGATCAAGCTCCTCATATGAAAGTGCAGATGTGTTGGCCTGAATGCCCATAAAGCGTTCCTTAACTGCTGGTGTGTTATTTATAGGCTGCGATAGTGCCTCATATACGATTCGGGGATGAACACAATTTGTCATATAACAGACAGGCTTAAAATCTATAAGCCTGTCAATATATTCAATTGCCTGGGAAATCGGCTGTCCATCAATTAATCTGCCATTTTTTTGTATTGTAAAGCTTATGATATAAGGCACTTTATATTCCGCAATAGCAGCAGCTATTCCCGCAGCCTCGCCCAAAGAAGGGATTAAGGCTGCATATATGAAGTCCACCATTGCCTGTGCAAAAAGTTCTATTTCCCACGCATGGAAAAACCTTGATGACTTAAAGTTCAATGCACCTTCTCCTGTATAAGCATCGCCCTTGCACCCAATAAGGCCACCCACATACATTTCAGCTCTTTGCTTTGTCTGTACCTGGCGGAGGAAGTCAACGTTTCTCTGTATTATGGATTTATCGTGCCCTGAACGTGCTACACGCTCCTGATTGGTTCGCCTGGTTGTTGTAGTGGCAAGAAAGGGTAAACCATGAGTATATGCAATTTCTGCATACTCACTCCAAAGAGCCTCCAATGCATTTCTTCCACACCTTGAATATACAAGACTGCCCATGACTATATTATCATCAAAGGGCAGGCTATATTCTCTTTTTAGTCTTTCACCCAAAGCCCCCTCCATCAGGATGCTTCCCTTTTGTTCAATACATTCCGTGAATCCCATTTCATTAAACCTCACATAAATTTAAGTATTTTACCTAACCCCCAATGCCTCGCATCCCTCCAGTATATCCTCATAGATAACATCAAAGTTAACTGTATACCATGGATCTGCAATATCCCTTGGCTTGTCCGTAAAATCCAGAAGCCTGAGCAGCTTCCCCTCAGGATCAGGTCCGATCATCCTCCTCATCCATGTCATGTTCATGGAATCCATTCCTATTAAATAATCATATTTATCATAGTCTTCCCTTATAAGCCTGACTGCCCTTTTGCCGTGGCAGATGAAAAGCACTCTAATCATAAGAT
>JAEZLD010000209.1 GCA_023415335.1 Bacillota bacterium
AGAAGTGCATTACCACCTCGTAGATTATTGCAAAGGATGCAAGGGAAATCATCAAGGATGTAAAATCGAACTTGTATTCTGGCACGTTTTGTATATCCTTAAACACAACGCTGACCATGATTTTTAATAGGGCATATTGGTATATGGTACCTAAGGCAAAGCCAATATATGCTGCTGGGCGGTACCCATCCAGGATGGCTCTGCTACATTCCCTCTGTTTATAGCCGAATACTCTCATCATGGCAATGGTTTTGGTATTGCTGCTTATAACTGTGGTAATTGCCAGTATAAGTGTGATGAATGCAAGAATTAAACCTATTGTAATTATCATAAATGCCATCATGGGGCTGGATAAGTTGTTCATGCTAAAGGACATCTGAGTGGTGTCAGAGTAGCAGAAGCCTGAAAAGAAAATAAAAAAAACAAGTACTTTTCTGCTTTTCATGGTATTTTTCTTCAGTTCCTCTGAAAATGTTTGGTCTGTACTAGTATTATCTTTAAGCCTTTTTACTTTGGACTTATTACAGGCTTGGTCTCTTAAAAGCCCTAAAACCGGCTGTTTCAGCTTTATATAGGCATAGATCACTGAGATCATAGAGAAGACCATAGCTGGTACTATTACAAGGTACAATAAAAGTGAGAAGTGGAAGTGTATGGATACCTCTGGAAGTATATTGTCCTTGTTCTGCAGCATATAGAAGGGGGGCATTATTATAAATGAAGATGCAAACCCTATAGCTGTGCCTAAAAGCATGGTGAGTCCAAATACCCAGAAGTTTATTGCAATCTTCATATTGGAATATCCCAGGGCTTTTAATATGCCAAGTTCTTTTTTATGGGAGTCTATATAATGCTTAATGTAAAAAAGCAGCATGATGACAGAGGTAAGCAGAAGGCACCCACCGGTTACATAGCAGACTACCTTGCTGGTGGATACCTGTGCATTATAAAACATCATAGCCTCAGGGGATGTAACCATGTCTTTGATGGATACAATATCTATCTTGTAGTTTAAGAACATTGTACATACCAGCACTGCACAGCAGGCAATAATGGAAATTCCAATAAGCTTTGCTGTATCCTTTATTCCTACAACCATACAATCACCAGCCAATCTCATAGGCAGTCTTCCGGGATTTGTTCACATAGGTATCTGTAAGCTTTCCACTGTTCATTCTTATAACAGTGTTTGCCATTTCCGCAATATTGGAATTGTGGGTTACCATAACAACAGTGAAGCAGTATTCCTTCTGCAGAGTGCAGATATAATCAAGCACCTGGCGGCCAGTCTGTTCATCCAGGGCACCTGTAGGCTCATCAAGGAAGAGTACCTTAGGCCTTTTAGCCAGGGCCCTGGCAACAGAGACCCTCTGCTGCTCTCCTCCGCTCAATTCGCTGGGATACTTATAAAGCTTATCTGAAAGCCCCACAGCGTTGATGATGGATTTATAATCCTTATTTCCTGACAGATCAGCACCCATCTTTACGTTTTTGTCCACATTCATGTTTGGCAGCAGGTAATACTGCTGAAAAATAAATCCAACATTCTCCTTCCTAAACTCTGTCAGTATATCATCAGATAGAAGTGCTATATCCTGTGAGTCATAGAGCACACTTCCGCTGTCTGGCTTCTCAAGCCCTGACATAACATTTAAGAGGGTTGATTTTCCGGAACCTGATGCTCCTAGAATAACAGTAAAGTCCCCATTATTAATTTTAAGGCTGATACCATTCAGTACCGGAAATCTGTTTTCATCACTTCCGTAGGATTTGATTATGTCCTTAACCTCAATCATTACTTTCACCTTCCCTCAGTTTTATTAAAATACTGGAACATACCTCTGATAGCATCCCGTTTATTTCATCCCCTGTAAACCTGCACATTTTTGTGGCACATAGGGCTGCAATGCCATGAGTGTATATCCACAGATGGTGGTATAGCTTTTGTGCTGACTTATTATCCAGCTTGTATCCCTCCTCAATGGACTTTAGTATTTTGTGATAGTTTTCATCGATAATAGGAAGTACGCTGGACAGGTCAGGGATAAGAGGCTGCTCAGACATAAATAGAAGCTGGAACAGCTTGGGCTCATTTATCGAAAAACGGATGTACTGAGTTCCCACACCCTTGAAGGCAGGGCTTTCCGACAATCCCCTCTGAACATACTTATCATAAAGCTCTCTTGCAGCTGAAGCAACCTCCCTTTGCACATCCTCCATGGTATGAAATACTGTAAAAACAGGCCTTGCTGAGCTTCCAAGCTCTGAGGCCAGAGCTCTTGCAGTCAGGGCGGTGGACCCATATTGCCTTATAATGTTCAGCGCAGCAGCTACGATTTCTTCCTTTGTAAACTTTGCTTTTGGCGGCATAGAGTATCCTCCTATATAATAAAACATTCGTTTTAAAACACTTGTTTTATTATACTATAAAAATATGGGAAAATAAAGAATAAATTATAATTTATGGCATTAATTCTATGAATAACGGGGGGAGAGAGTTAAGATAGATTGGAGGGCTTGACCATGTGTAGTATAATAGTATGGAAAATATATTGTATAATTATGGAACCCATCTGTAAAAAATTGAGGTGTAAATTATGAACAAAGATAAACTACAGAGATTGTTTGAAAGCTATAGGGATGAAAAAGGATTTTCAGGAGCAGTACTAATTAAGTCGCCAGAAGGGGCTTATGATTTCGTCAGCGGCTATGCCAACAGGAATTACAAAATTGAGAATACTCTGGATACCTCTTTTGACACCGCCTCAATTACAAAGCTTTTTACCGCTGCAGGGATAGTTCTGCTGGAGAGTGAAGGGAAGCTTAGCTTTGAGGACAATATCCATTCCATTATAGATTTGTTAAACACCAGTATACCCAGGGATGTAAAGATAAAGCACCTGCTCACACACACCTCAGGCATTGCAGACGATGCAGAGGAGGAAAAGGGGGAGGATTATTCGGCTTTATTTGTGAGCACTCCAAACTACTCCATAAGGGAAAACAAGGACTTTATAAAGAACTTTGCATATAAGGAGCCTAACTTCAAGGCAGGGGAAAGGATTTATTACAACAACTGTGCCTTTATACTCTTGGGACTTGCCATAGAGAAGCTTACGGGCATGGGCTACAGGGAGTTTATAACAAGGAACATATTCGAGAAGTTCAACATGAACCACACCTTCTTTGCTGCCAAGGAGGACAGTGACAGGGCTTTTGCAGATGGCTATTATTATGATGAGGACAAGAAGCTAAAGAAGAACATATACTCATTCCCTCCTATAGGAACGGCAGACAGCGGAGCCTATACCAGCGTGGGGGATTTAGATAAATTTATGAGGACAGTATGCAGCTCGGACACATATAAGAAGATGATAGTTCCCCAAACAGAGCTGAGGGAGCCTAAGGAGGACTATCTATACACCATGGGCTTTGCCTTTGAACTAAGGGAAAGAGACGGAGAGATCATTAGGGTCCATAAGGACGGGTCTAACAACGGGGTATGCAACATTATAGCCTTGTATCCAAAGGAGGATACTACCTTTACCATACTGGGCAACGTGGACTGCAGCATATGGAGGCTGCACCATGAGGCTGAGGGTATATTGTTTGGGTAAGGCAGAATATAAGCAAATAGGAGTGGATATTATATGCTAAGTGTAAAAGAAGCAGAAAATGAACTGCAGTTAGTTCATTACCAAGCGGTGCATGTATTATTGAAAAAAGGATGATAGACGTAGCATTACGCATTGGGCTCCCCGATTTTACACTTATTAAGTGGAGGGGATTCC
>JAEZLD010000064.1 GCA_023415335.1 Bacillota bacterium
CAAGAGGACTTACAAATATTGCATATAGAGGACTTGATAATTATATGGATGAAACATTCAGTAGATATTCAGGAACCCTTTTTACATTTGAAGAGGTAAGAGCAGAGATGGAATGGATTAAAGGAAATCGGAATACAAGAGGAAAGATAGCACTTAAAAAATTTATAGATGGACTTATAATAATGTCGGAATAAAAATTAAGAGAAGTTAAGAAAAAGTAAAATGAAGGAAAGTGAAGGAACTTGAGGGAATTTGAAGCAGGGTAGTCATAATAAAACTATGATTTTGAGAGGAGAGATATTATGATTACCCTACAAATGGACATGTACCAGTCAGGAGCACTAGCAATAGTAATATTCTTGCTTGGAACCTTTCTTGTTAAAAAATTCCCGGTTTTTAACAAGTTTTGTATCCCGGCACCTGTTGTTGGTGGATTAGTTTTTGCAATAGCACATTTATTGCTAAGAATTTCAGGAGTTATTACATTTACCTTTGACACTACAATTCAAAGTATATGCATGACATTGTTCTTTACAAGCGTTGGATACACAGCCTGCTTCAAACTGCTGAAGAAGGGTGGAGTACAGGTAATTCTGTATCTTATATTAGCTATAGTGATGTGTATATTGCAGGATGCGCTGGGCTGTGGACTTGCCTCAGTATTTAATCTTGACCCGCGTCTTGGACTTTGTGTAGGATCAATACCTATGGTTGGCGGCCATGGAACCTCTGGCTCATTTGGACCTTGGTTAGAGGAGCTTGGAGTATCAGGAGCAACTTCAGTTGCCATCGCGGCAGCAACCTTTGGACTTGTAGCAGGGAGCATGCTGGGTGGCCCTATTGCTACCAGAAAAATTAAAAAGTACAATCTCAAATCTCTTGGATCAGCATTTGGTGAAGCATCTGCTACTAAGGAAGATTCCGTGCACGCATTAAATACAGAAAAAATGATGTCCGGAGCAGTTTATTTATTAGTTGCTATCGGATTAGGAACAGTAGTAGCAAAGGTTCTGTCAAAAACAGGACTTACATTCCCTTCTTATATAGGTGCAATGATAACAGCAGCAATTATAAGGAATGTAGCGGACGGCTTCAAAAAGGATTTACCAGGCCCTGAGATAGATGCTATAGGCAATGTGGGGCTTACAGTATTCCTTTCAATGGCACTAATGAACCTAAAGCTTTGGGAACTTGCAGAGCTGGCACTGCCAATGGCAGTAATACTTATAGCACAGACAGTTCTTATGGCGATATTTGCAGGCTTTGTAGTATTTAAGGTTATGGGAAGCGATTACGAATCAGCATGTATGACTACAGCTTTCTGTGGCTTTGGTATGGGAGCAACTCCTAATGCAATGGCAAATATGCAGGCTGTGGCCAAGGAATATGGACCTGCTCCAAGGGCATTCTTCGTAGTTCCATTAGTAGGCAGCTTGTTTGTGGATTTCTTTAATAGTATTATAATTACAACATTTGCAGGTTTATGGAAATAACCCAGTAAGTAAAATATGAAAAAGGTACTGATGCGAGCAATGTGATTGTTTGCATCAGTACCTTTTTTGCTTCGAATAATTTTATATCGATATTTTTTATTGCATATAAATATGATAGAATAAAGGATAATAAAAGGGGGTGTGTTACTTGGAGGGCTTAAATTTAAACTGGCTGGATATAGTAATTATACTGGTACTGGCCTTTGGGTCGTACATAGGATACAGGAGAGGACTTATAGTAACCATATTTAATACCGTTGGTTTAATTGCTGCGCTAATTGTAGCTAAGCTTGTTACTAATCCTGTAGCTGCCTATTTAACAGAGAACACAAAGCTTTACGATAAAATACTGGAAAAGGTAACAGATAAGATAGGGACTATTAATCCTATGACAATGACAGTCTATAAGCTCGTTAATGTGGAAAGCAAAACTGCAGCAGAAGCGCTGGCAGGTACAGTTATGAGCGTTATGGTCTTTCTTGCTGTATTTCTTGTAGCTCTTATAGCTCTTTCGTTAGTCAAGCATACTTTAAAAGCTATTGCTGATAAGACTCCTATTGGTGCTATTGATAAGCTGGTAGGGATGGTAATAGGCTTTGTAATGTCAGCAATATTTATATTCGTATTCTTTGCTGTTACAGCTCCATTTTCCGGGGTGGCAGTGAGTGGAACAGTGCTTATAGATGCTATAGGCTCTTCCTACCTAGCTAAATACTTTTTCCTTTATGACCCTATAATACCCTGGCTAGAAGGCATGAAGACCATATAGAGGAGGAGAGAGAATGGAGAATCATTTTTCTAAAGAGGAACTGCTAAGGACAATAGAAGACGAGGGAGTGGAGTTCATATATCTTCAGTTTACGGATATATTCGGAGTTATGAAAAATGTGGCTATCACCTCGGAGATGTTTGAAAAGGCACTTGATAATGAGATGGTTTTTGATGGCTCCTCTATAGATGGCTTTGTAAGGATAGAGGAATCAGACATGTATTTAAGGCCGGATATGGATACCTTCTGCATATACCCCTGGAGAGGAACCTATGGGAGAGAAGCAAGACTAATATGTGATGTGTTTAATCCTGATGGGACACCCTTTGAAGGAGACCCAAGGTATATTCTAAAGCGCGCCATAAAAAAAGCTGAGGAAATAGGGCTTAAGCTTCAGGTAGGGCCTGAGTGTGAGTTTTTCCTTTTCCATACCGATGAGAATGGTAAGCCTACCCTAAACACCCATGACCAGGCTGGTTATTTCGATCTTGCAACAGTGGATTTAGGAGAAAATGCAAGAAAGGAAATGGTCATGACCTTAAAGCAGATGGGGTTTGTGGTAGAGGGTTCCCATCACGAGGTGGCTCCAGGACAACATGAAATAGATATAAAGCATGACAATGCCCTTTATGCTGCAGACAGGATAATGACCCTAAAGAACGTAGTTAAGATGGTAGCTAAAAACCATGGTTTATATGCCACCTTTATGCCAAAGCCTATATATGGAGTATCAGGCTCTGGAATGCATATGAATCTTTACCTGTATAGGGGATGCGAGGATGCACTTTATAATAGTAAGGATGAAAACAGCATATCAGAAGAAGGATATAGCTTCCTTTCAGGGATACTAGGACATGCCAAGGGAATGTGTGCCATAACAAATCCTACAGTAAACAGCTATAAAAGGCTTGTTTCAGGCTATGAGGCACCAATACATATATCCTGGTCCCAAAGCAATAGGAGCCCTTTAATAAGGATACCTGCAAGGAAGGGAAGCCGAATGAGATTTGAACTAAGGAACCCGGATTTGTCCTGTAATCCTTATCTGGCAATAGCAGCTATACTTTCCTGTGGTATTGATGGCATAAAAAGAAAAATGACTCCTCCTGCTGCAATAGACAGAAATATATATGAGCTTTCGTGTAAGGAAATGGAAGATAGCCATATAGAAAGCCTGCCAAAGAACCTGGAGGAGGCTATTGAGTACTTAAATAATGATGATGTGGTAAAGAAGGCATTAGGAAACCATATTTGCAGAAGATTCATAGATGCAAAGAGATACGAATGGGATGAGTATAAAAACAGGATAACCTCCTGGGAGATAGATAACTATCTGAACAAATTTTAACCATTGAGAGCAGACATATGGAGAAGCTGAGGGTTTTAATAGGTGATAATGATGAGGAGTTCCTGCTTCATCTGTCCGCCCTTCTTGGGTCCATGGGGTACAATGTAATTGGAACAGACACATCAGGCACATCGCTATTAAGGAAGATAAGGACTCTATCACCACAGGTGGTAATTGCTGACTGCAGCCTTCGGGGAATGTCAGGCTTTGAGGTGAGCGATATTGTTGAAAATGGGGGCATATGCCCATGTATAATAACATTTAAAAACAGCCCGTATGAATATGAGCTTAAGCTTCAAAAAAAGTTAATTTATGCATATATACAAAAGCCTGTTAATCCTTCAGATATTGGATATATAATAGACAGTGCATATTTCAACTTCAATAGGATTACACAGCTAGAAAAGAAGCTCAGCGAAAGAAAAGTGCTTGAGAAGGCAAAGGGGATGCTGATGAAGCGATATGGCTTTTCAGAGGAAAAGGCATATGAATATATAAAGAAAAAAAGCATGGATAAAGGTATTCCAGCTTTTAAGATAGCTAAAGCTATCATAGATGTTATACAAAAAAAGGAGGAACAATAATGAGAAAGGTTGTTGACTGCAGAGGACTTGCATGTCCTAAACCTGTTATAATGACTAAGAAGGAGCTTGAGGCTATTATAGAGGGAGAAATCGAGGTTATAGTAGACAATGAAGCTGCAAGGGAGAATGTATCAAGACTTTTGAAAAGTCAGGGACTAGAACCAAGGGTTGAGGAAAAGGAAGGCCTCTATCATATTTCTGCAGAAAAGAAGGCTGGCTGTGGCAGCCAGGTAATGAACGTAGAGGAGAGAAGGCCTGTGATACTGGTGGCATCAGAGCATCTTGGAGTTGGTGATGAAAAGCTGGGTGCAATGCTTATGAAGAGCTATATGTATGCACTTACAGAAAGCGAAATCAAGCCCAGCACCATGTTATTTGTAAATGGCGGAGTAAAGCTGACTGCAGAAGGATCTGATTCCCTGGAGAGCATAAAGACCCTTGAGAGCCAGGGTGTAGAGATTATGTCCTGCGGAACATGCCTGGATTTTTATGGACTTAAGGAGAAGCTTGCAGTAGGTCAGGTGACTAACATGTATACCATTGTAGAAAAAACAAATGGAAGCTCTAACACAGTAAGAATATAAGGCTATGGCTGAATACATTGTTATAACCTTTCAAAGTACCAATTTTGCAATGCAGGCAGAGGCATATTTTAAATCACAGGGAATAAAACACCAGATAATACCTACACCGAGGGAAATAACCTTAAGCTGTGGCATATCTATAAGGCTGGATATGGAAATGTTTGAGATGGTGAAAGAGGCAGTTAATTGTGGAAGCATTACATCAAAAAAGCTATACAGTATGAAGGGTAGTGCTGGCATCAGGCAGCTCGAGGAAATAAATTTAATTTAGAGACTGTGAATATTATGGTATATATTTGTCAATATTTTAAATGTATACAACACATATAATTTCCCGGGAAATATTTTATGTTGGGGGGAGCAATGGTGGCAGTACAGTTTTTTCTAGGAGATATAGTACAGACAAGGAAGGAGCATCCCTGCGGCAATAGCCAATGGGAAATAATAAGGCTTGGAGCAGACATAAAAGCTAAATGTACCAAATGTGGCCATATAATTATGCTTCCAAGGGCAAAATTTGAGAAGTCCGTAAAAAAAATAATTAAAAGCAATGCTCCTGAAGAGAAAACTATTGAAGAATAGACAGGGATGTGATAAAATAGTAAGCGTTGTATCCCTGCCCTCATGAGAGGGCCGTTAGTCCAAAGGGAGGAGGTGAAAGTAATGAACAAATATGAGACACTATTTGTCATTGCTCCAAGCTTAGCCGAAGAAGAGGTTAAGGCCGTTGTTGAAAAAGCTAAGGCTGTTATCGAAGGCGGTAATGGGGTAGTTGACAACGTTGATGAGTGGGGCAAGAGAAAGCTTGCTTATGAAATCAATAAAATCAATGAAGGATACTATGTACTGATGAACTTTACATCAGATCCTGAATTACCTAAAGAATTAGATAGAGTGTTCAGAATATCCGATAATATCGTAAGACATCTAATTGTAAAACTTGATTAATTGGTGGTGTAAGAATGAATAAGGTTATTTTAATAGGCAGATTGACCAGAGACCCTGAGCTTAAGTTTACTAACGGGGCAGGAACTGCTGTGGCCACCTTTTCTCTTGCAGTAGATAGAAGGTTCGTGAATCAGGCTACAGGCCAAAGGGAAGCTGATTTCATAAACATCGTTTGCTGGAGAAAGAATGCTGAATTCGTTGCAAACTACTTTAAAAAGGGACAACAATGTGCAATTGTAGGTACTTTACAGACCAGGACATATCAGGCTCAGGACGGTACAAACAGGCACGTGACAGAAGTGGTTGCAGATGAAATTGAGTTTGTTGGAAGCAAAAAAGACAACAATTCCGGTTTTAATGCGGGTTCAACAAAAAATGATAGTGGGAATAATAACGTTAATGACCCAATGGGTGATGGCGGCTATGTTCCTATGGATGATGAGGATATTCCATTTTAGTCTAATTTTAAAATAATAGGTAAGGAGGGACAGATTATGCCTAATAATAATGGTAGAAGGCCAAATAATGGAAAGCAGAGAAGAATGAAAAAGAGAGTCTGTGCTTTCTGTATGGATAAAGCTGAAACTATAGATTATAAAGACCTGGGAAAACTTAGAAAGTATATTACTGAGAGAGGTAAGATACTTCCAAGAAGGATTTCAGGCAACTGTGCAAAGCACCAGAGAGAGCTTACAATAGCAATCAAAAGGGCTAGAAACATTGCACTGCTTCCATACACTACAGAGTAGTAGCTAAAACAGGCTGTCAAAAGGCAGTCTGTTTTTTTATAATTTATAGAATTGGCCAACAGGTAGAATATAGTATGGAAAAGGTAAAGAGTAAATTTATACTTGATAAAAAAAGTCTTATGATGTAGCATGATTCTATAAGATAATATAATGGGATAATTATGGGGGCAACTTAAATGTATGAAACAGAAGAGCTTAACATAATGGGCAATATTAAGCTTATAGAGAATTATAAGAATTATCTCCTCTCCTCTGTAGCAGATATTTTTATGACCATGAGCAAGGGAAGCCGTATGGATACACTGGAGGCACAGGAGGAAATATCAGAGATAATATTGCTATCATACCTTCTCGGCAGCAAGCTTGGGATTGATTATTCCTCCATAGATGAAACGGTATTGAAGAGACTTAAGGTGGCTCTTGCAGAGGGTGGGTCTGATGATAAAAAGTGCCAGGATTATGCCGGACTTATTGCTTATTTAAAGAAAAACCACATAGAATAGTACAATAATAATTCTGAAAACAGCAACATTGGATGTATAGGAGGATTAGAATGAATAGAAACTCAAGTACCAAGGCATTAGTTGAATCCGGGCTTATGACGGCCCTGACAGTTGTTCTGATGCTTGCGGCATCTTATCTGCCGATTTTAGGCTATGCAGCTATGTTTGTGTGGCC
>JAEZLD010000068.1 GCA_023415335.1 Bacillota bacterium
ATGGGAGGAATATACCTTTCTTTTAGAAAATGAGGAGTGATCATTCATATACACTCTCTCCGGACCCTTTAGCTGTAAATCGTATTTTTGCATTAAAAGAGGACTGTCATCCTGATTATAGTATGACAGTCCTCTTAAAATTCAGTATTAGGTATTTCTAAAATACTACCACAAATAACAATAGCCTGTAAAGGTATCTCCTGCTGCTGTGGTATCCACAACCGGCACCTTGTAAATATTCTGAATTATACTCTGGTTTTTATCCTGGTAAACAGAGCCTCTTCCTCCCAGTGTCAAAACCACTTTAGCCTCTGGATAAAGCTCTCTAAGCTTGTGGAGTATTTTATCCCTATCATTTTCTTTTGTAATCTGCTCCCCTTCCACCTCATTAACAAGGAACATGGATACCTTATCATAATCACATTTCTCCAGCATTTCATTATATGGAGAGGGATTCAGTATAATCATCATACCTATTTCGTAAGCCCTGTCTATGATATAATCCAGAAGGTTCACTTCGCTTGTACCATGCTTTCTGCCATGCCAGGTACAATTCTTATATCCAGTATCATCTAAGCACTATCAGGTGTCATATTGGGCGTACCCTCCCATGAAGCACCGTAACCTGAACCGTAGGTTCCCCCAGCAGAGGATGCTTATATTTCAGTGCTCTCTCCTTATCTGAAGGAATTTTTCCGTCACCACTTCCACATGCTGCTAAAGAAAAGCATAAAATTACTGTCAGTAACATACCAGGAAATCTTTTTTCATTTTTGTTCCCTCATTGTTTTCTTTTCCTTTTGATAATGCGTTTTAGTTGATATAAGCAAATTTTATCTGCTTTTTCTGCCACGTCAATATATGTATTAAATTTGATATTTTGCATATATAAATCATCCTGATTACCATGACAGCCCCGTTTCCCCATTATTCTTATCAGAGTTTTGTGAATTATGTCTCTTTTTAAACTATTTGTTTCATTCGTTTAAAACAATTTTCTGAAATTTCTATGAATACCCACATTGTTCACAGGTTTATCCACAGGTTTTCCTGTTAAAACCACTGTATTTAAGTCATTGTAAAGAAGTTATCCACAATTATTTATTAACATCCATTAACAATTGTCAGTGGTAATAATCCACAATCCACATTTTTCTGTGGATATAATTATTCTCCTAACTTTAGAGAAGGCAGTGCATTTAAGGACAATGGGGAGCTTCCTCCTTTAATGAATTCATAATACCCCGCCGAGGCAATCATGGCTGCATTGTCAGTACACAAAACCGCCGGTGGGTACTTAAGCTCAATATTATTTACCCTGCACCTTTCCTCAAGCTCCTTTCTGAGAGCGCTGTTTGAGGCAACTCCACCAGCAAGGCAGAGCACCTTAGAGCCTGTTTTTTCAGCCCCTTCAATGGCCTTGGTGCAAAGAACATCTATAACAGCTTCCTGAAAGCTGGCAGCCACATCTGCGTTATTAATCTGAAGGTCTTGCATTTTCATCTTGTTTAAATAGTTAAGCACTGAGGATTTTAGCCCACTGAACGAAAAATCCAGGCTTCCCTCCTCAAGCATAGCCCTTGGGAAGCTTATGGCCTCCTTATTTCCTTCCTTAGCCAGTCTGTCTATCTGTGGTCCTCCTGGATAGCCAAGTCCTATAGCCCTGGCAATCTTATCATATGCCTCTCCGGCAGCATCATCCCTGGTACGTCCAAGTATGTCATATTCTCCATAGTCCTTTACATAAACAAGGTGGGTATGCCCTCCCGATACTACAAGGCAGAGAAATGGCGGTTTAAGCTCCTGGCATGCAATATAATTTGCAGAAATATGGCCCTCAATGTGGTTTACTCCAATAAATGGTTTTTTTAACGATAAAGCTATGCCCTTCGCTGCGGAAAGCCCTACCAGAAGGGCACCTACAAGTCCCGGACCATAGGTAGAGGCAATAAGGTCTATATCTTTATATTCAATGCCTGCCTGCCTAACAGCTTCCTCTATTACATTGCTTACAGCCTCCACATGCTTTCTCGAAGCAACCTCAGGCACCACACCTCCAAATTTCTTATGTATATCTATCTGGGATGATATTATGTTTGAAAGAACCTTCCTGCCGTTTACGACTATTGCCGCAGAGGTTTCATCACAGCTGGATTCAATCCCCAGCGTTATAAAATCCTTCATTTTATCCTCCTTTGTATATATTCAATATATCTGAATTACTCTTTATATCAATTCTAAATAATAGCACCATAATGCCTATAATGTTTTAAAATTGACCATGCTATTAATATATTATAATTATTTATTCTATAAAGTAAAAGCATAACTTGTTTTTTATTAATAATTACACATTTCCGGTTTTTTAGCTATTACACTTATAAACCAACGTTTATTCTCCACAGTTCTAAATATGTAAGCCTTTTCCATATACGACATATTTCTGTTAAGTTTACTACATTAATATAAGCATTTTTCTTTTCTTATATAATTATTTTTTGCTTTTTCGACATTTTATTTGTTTTGTTAACACTTTGTTCATGCTTTATGCAACAATTAATGATAAAATATATTTGCGGCAACAAATAAACCCCAACCCATTTACCCATTTTTCCCGGGATATTTCCCGGGCCTTTTTTATGCAAAAAAAGCTATGCCAGGTATATCCTAAGCATAGCTTTTACATTTTCATGGGTTTTATTTATATACAAGCCCTATGATCCTGCATGCCCATCATCTTTCCAGGCTATATTCCCAGCATAGCAGTAGCTATACGGAAATATATCACAAGTGAGATAGCATCCACTATTGTAGTTATGAAAGGGCTTGACATTACTGCCGGGTCAAAGCTAGCCTTCTTTGACAGAAGGGGCAGAACGCAGCCAACAAATTTAGCACATATAACTGTTATTGCCAGTGTAAGGCATACAACCAGGGCTACTGCAAAGCCAACCCTGTCCATGATCATCAGCTTAACAAAATTAGCTGCTGCCAGAGTTATTCCACACATTATGGAAACCCTGAACTCCTTCCACATTACCCTGAATATGTCTGAGAATTCCACCTCATTAAGCGAAATACCACGTATAACTGTAACAGCTGCCTGGCTTCCTGAATTTCCTCCGGTATCCATAAGCATTGGTATGAATGCTGTAAGCACCACATAGGATTTGAGTGCATCCTCAAATGAGGTAATAATCATTCCAGTAAAGGTGGCCGATACCATCAGCAGCAACAGCCATGGAATACGTGCCTTCCATAGTTCAAATACACTTGTTTTTAAATAGGGCTTATCTGATGGAGTGATGGCTGCCATCTTCTCTATATCCTCAGTTGCCTCAGCCTCCATAACATCCATAGCGTCGTCAAAAGTAACTATTCCAACAAGCCTTTCCTCCACATCCACTACCGGTATGGCAATAAAATTATACTTGTTGAAATCGTTTGCAACCTGTTCCTTATCCTGTGTTGTAAACACGTATATAGGATTGGTCTCCATTATATCCTTTATAAGTGCATCCTCTTCAGCTAAAAGAAGAGCTTTTACAGATACTATTCCAATAAGCCTTCTGTTTGGATTTATTACATAGCAGGTATAAATAGTCTCCTTGTCTATTCCTGTACGGCGTATCCTTTTTATGGCCTCCTCAACAGTCATATCCTCACGAAGGCTTACATACTCGGTGGTCATTATGCTCCCGGCACTGTCCTGGGGATACTGGAGTATTTCATTTATCATAGCCCTCATTTCAGGGTCAGCCTGCTGGAGTATACGCCTTACCACATTGGCAGGCATTTCCTCTACAATGTCAACAGCGTCATCCACATACAGCTCGTTTATTACATCCTTAAGCTCATTATCACTGAAGCCCCTTATTAAAAGCTCCTGGGCATCCCCATCCATTTCAACAAAGGTCTCTGCTGCCAGTTCCTTAGGAAGCAGTCGGAACAAAAGGGGGAGCTTGTCCTCAGGTATCTCCTGAAAAAGTGATGCAATATCGACGGAATTCATTGTAACCAGAATGTCTCGAAGAGTGGTATATTTTTTTTCATCCAGTAAAACAACAATAGTGTTTTCCAGTGAAAAGCCTTTCTCGTCCATAGTCTCTCCTCCTAAATATATTAAATTTTAGGAAGTAAAGACACAAAGCTGTAGAGTGCGTCTATATAATGAAAATGAGCGCAGCAGAAAACAGAGCGCACCAACGCATTATAATACGTCGCCCCCCAGGTTTTGTGCCGCTACTACCTCCTGCGTCCATCTTCGTCACCTCGCTTACATAAGAATAGAATAATACATCTTTATGTTAACAAATTAAACCTGCCTTTGCAAGGTCGACATAAAATTTCAACTTTCGTTATTCAGTCCTTCCACAGGGTCGAAAACATCCATTCAGGTTGTTTTCCTGCGCCCGCCCGTTTCTACACAAGCGCCTGCCCTATGGTAAATTAATCACTACAGTACCCTCAAGCTCTCCTATACGCTCTGCCATATCCTCATGGCAGGTGAATAGGAATATCTGTCTTTTACCAGATATGTTCTCCAAGAGCCTGATTCCATTTTCCAGCCTCATCCCATCCCAGTTTACAAAAGCCTCATCCAGAAATAATGGCAGATGCTCCTTGTTCTCATCAAGATGGTCAATGGCTGCAAGCCTTAAGGAGAGGTATATCTGCTCAAGTGTTCCCCTGCTTAAGGGATGGGCTGCCGGTATAGGCTCTGAATCCTGGGAGGCCCTTACTAACAGCCCCTCTCCTCCATCCTCTGCTGTCAGAAGCCTGTTATACCTTCCTTCGGTTATTACATCAAGATATCTTCCAGCCTTTTTAAGTACATCCGGCTGATGCTCCTCCCTAAAACGCCTGTCTGCTGTACATATGATGCTTTTCATAAGAACAAGCCTGTCATGCTTTTTCAGCACCTCATTTTTTTCCTGTTCAAGGACTGATATCTCACTTTTTATGTCATCGAGGCTTCTCTTCTCCTGAAGGAACTTAATTGAGCTTTTAAGAGAGCCAATCTCCTCCTTTTTAAGGTTTATGCTCTCCTCCAGCTCCTTAAGCTCCAGCCTGTAGCCGGCTACAGCCTCATAGCTTATGCTGTCCTCCTGCTCCTGCTCCCTAAGCAGCCTCACTTCATCTTTTATAGAGTCCATATCTGGATAATCCGATTCCAGCTGCTCCTTGAGGGTCCTTAGCTTACGTACAAGCTCTCTCCTTCTTATAATATGATTATTCTTTTCCTCAAGGTCTTCACCCTCTGCCTTATCCAGCACCTCCATAAGCTGCTTTAATGCCTCCTGGGATTGCATCACCTTTTCATTAAGCCTCTTAAGCCTATCCTCCTGTACCTTGCACCCATCCCTTGCAGCTATGCATAGGCTCTGGCACATAAGAGCTTCCTTGAGCTTTGCCTCCAGAAGTACTATATCTCCCAGTATATCTCCGGTTCCATTCATTCCGCACTCCTCTACCAGCTGGAAGGCCTCAGCTTTTCTAACCATAATTCTTTGCTGGGCTGCTGACCTCTGGCTCTCAAGGGACCTGATGTCACTGCTGCATTCCTTTATGCTATGCACATCCATTAAAATGGTCTCATCACCTGACATAATCCGTGTCTCTGCCACCTGCATTCCATTAAGCGCTGAGGATAACGCTCTTTTACTCTCCTCGTATTCCTCCTCCAGCAGCTGGTGCTTCCTGCTGCACTCGTCAAGCTCCACCTGTCCCTTCCTGCTGTATCTGGAAAAAGTGTAATATATTAAAAAGCCTACTCCAATTGCACCAACAAGTCCTCCTCCAAAGCCTGATGGACTTCTTCCCCCAAATATAAGCCCTATTGCTCCTAATACTATTGCAGCTATAGATATCCATGCCAGATATGGAGGCTTTTTTCTTATTCCTTCCCTTATTCTGATAGCCTCAAGCCTGTTTTCTTCATCCTTCAGCCTTGAGAGGGCTGATTTCACCTTGTCGGTACATTCCCTGAGCTCCACCTCATCTATGGAATCCAGCAAGGCTCCGTCCTTAATGCCCCCCTTAGCAAATTCCCTGAGCTTTGTCTCCAGATATTCCTTTCTGGAATCAAGCTTATATTCCAGGTTCCTTATATCCGATATATCCTCCTCAGTCTGGGAATAAGCCTTGGAGAGGATCTCTATTCTGTCCCTAAGACTGCATAATGCTCTGTGGGTATCAGTATAGTCCTCTATTGCTTTCTGCAGCTTTGACCTCTCCTCCTGTGCCTCTGAGAACTCTGCTTCAAAGCCCTCAATTGCGCTCTGGAGCTTTTTTATTTCCTGAAGTACATCCTCAGGAAGCTGCATATAGCCTTCTCCTTCCACTGCCTGTGACTCCAACTGGCCTATGGTGTCCAGCTTCCTCATGGCAGGAAGCAGCCTTTCAGATTTATCTATCAAAACCAAAAGCTTCTTCTTTTTATCCAATGCCTCCGAAAGCTTCCTCTGGCATTCCAGAAGCCTCCCTTCGTTTTCCCGGATGAGCTTTTCACTCTCATCTGCCTCCCTCAGGCTTTTGGTAAGCTCCTTTATTCTAAGAGTAAGCTCCTTTTCCCTGGACTTTCCCCTGTTTGAGGTCCTGTAAAGGCTGTCTGCCTCATTCTGTAATTCCTCAACCACCTTGGAGGTAGGATGCAGAAATGACGCATACTGTCCTCCAAGAAGCTGGTCCTGAAGCTTCTGCCAAACTGTACTGTCTGGAACAGAAAGCTTGTCCTGAGTTAATGCATAAAGCTCAGAGAATATATCCCTTGATATACCATCTGTTTCCTCAAGAGCCCTGTTATTTATGGCAGTGCTTTTGTCTCCTGTTACAAGGCTTCCGCTTATGCTTCCTCCCATGCTCCTGAAGACCTGCATTTCCTTAAGTCCTGCCTCTACCCTTCCCTGGCAGCTCATGGTTCCTCCATCCCATGGGTAATATGGGTTCTTATCCCTGGAGGCGGGGCTGAAGCCATACAGAAGGGTGCATATAAGGTTAAAGAGGGTGCTTTTGCCTGCCTCGTTCCTTCCATATATAACAACCATATTGGAATCTATGTTACCGCTTTCAAAGCTCCTAAGCCTGCCAAAGCCATTAGTGCCTATTTCCTTTATCCTCATTTTCTCATACCTCCTGCAAGCCTTGAGGTGATTTCCACGTCCATTCCC
>JAEZLD010000079.1 GCA_023415335.1 Bacillota bacterium
GAAGAGGTGGAATAATGTCAAAACCAATTGTAGCAGTGGTGGGAAGACCAAATGTAGGCAAGTCTACTCTTTTTAACAGACTTGCAGGAAAGAGGATTTCCATTGTTGAGGATACACCTGGTGTTACCAGGGACAGAATTTATTGCCAGGTTGAATGGCTGAAATATAATTTTTCACTAATAGACACAGGAGGAATTGAACCCTCCAGCGAGGATATAATTCCTAAACAGATGAAAAGACAAGCCGAGCTGGCCATAGAAACTGCAGATGTAATTATGTTCATGGTGGATGGGAAGGAAGGACTAACTCCTTCTGACTATGAGGTTGCGGATATGCTTAGGACCGCCAGTAAGCCCATTGTACTTGTTGTAAATAAGATAGATAACCCAGCTATGGAGGACAATAAATATGAATTCTATAACCTTGGACTGGGTGAGCCTATTTCTATTTCTGCCTCGGCTGGCCTTGGTATAGGGGATATGCTGGATGTGGTAACAGGGCATTTTGTGGAATTCGGCGAAGAGGACTTAGAGCAGGATGCCATAAGGGTTGCAATAATTGGCAAGCCTAATGTAGGAAAATCCTCACTGCTTAACAGGCTTACAGGAGAGGAGAGGTCTATTGTAAGTGATATCCCGGGAACCACAAGAGATGCAATAGACAGCTTTGTGCAGATAGGTGAGGATAAGTTTGTATTCATAGATACAGCAGGCATAAGAAGAAAAAGTAAGGTAAAAGAGGATGTAGAAAAATACAGCGTTATAAGAGCACTTACCTCTATTGAAAAGGCAGATGTTTGCCTGGTACTGCTTGATGGAGATGAGCAGATATCAGAACAGGATGAAAAAATAGCAGGCTATGCCCATGAGGAGGGCAAGGCTATTGTAATAGTAGTAAACAAGTGGGATAAGGTTGAAAAGGACGACAAGACAATGAATGAGTTCGTCAAGAAAGTAAGAACCAGCCTTTCCTTTATGTCCTATGCCCCGGTGGTGTTCATTTCTGCAAAGACAGGCCAGAGAATTAATAAAATGATAGAGGCTATAAAGAGCGTTTATGAGCAGTACACCATAAGGATAAAGACAGGAGTGCTTAATGAGGTCATAAACGAGGCTGTAATGATGAAGCAGCCCCCTATAGAAAAGGGAAAGCTTCTTAAAATATACTATGCTACCCAGGTGGCTGCAAAGCCTCCCACATTTGCCATATTTGTTAATTATACCAATATAATCCACTTTTCATATGCAAGATATCTGGAAAATCAATTAAGACAGCATTTTGGATTAGAGGGAACTCCAATTAAGCTGCTATACAGACCAAAGAACGAGGAATAGGGTGATGGAAATGAAAATAGGAATTATTGGAGCAGGCAGCTGGGGTACAGCTGTGGGAGTATTACTAAGCAAGAGTGGACATAATGTATATATATGGGACAGAGATAAAGAGCTTGTAGAACAGATAATTAATGCAAAAGAAAATCTGAAGTATCTTCCCGGAATACTTTTTCCTGCTTCACTTAAGGGCTGCCAAAGCAATGAAGAGGCAGTAAAGGATGCTGATGTAGTAATTATGGCAGTGCCTTCTCAGGCTGTACGCAGTGCCTGCCAGGGACTTAACGAGTATATTGAAGAGAAGCAGATAATTGTAAGCCTTGCTAAGGGAATAGAGATGGGTACATATAAGACTCCATCTTCCATAATAGAGGAGTATTTTCCTTGTAATAAAGTATGTGTTATATCAGGACCAAGCCATGCTGAGGAGGTAAGCAGGGATATACCAACCGCTGTAGTATGTGCCTCAAAGAGCCAGCAGGCAGCAGAGGAAATACAGGATCTTTTCATCTCCCCCAAATTCAGGGTATATACTAATCCTGATGTGATAGGTGTGGAGATAGGGGGAGCAGTAAAGAATATAATTGCATTAGGAGCAGGCATATCAGACGGTCTGGGCTTCGGAGACAATACGAAATCCGCCCTGATGACCAGAGGGATTGCGGAAATATCCAGGCTGGGAGAAGCAATGGGAGCAGAACAACAGACCTTTTCAGGACTTTCAGGAATTGGAGACCTGATTGTTACTTGTACGAGCATGCATTCAAGAAATCGCAGAGCAGGAATACTTATTGGACAGGGGAAAAGCGTAGAGGAAGCTCTTAAGGAGATAAGGATGGTTGTAGAGGGAGTAAATACTACTAAATCAACCTTTGAGCTGGCACAAAGGCTGAATATAGAAATGCCAATTACCAGCCAGCTGTATAAGGTGCTTTTTCAGGGGAAGAGTCCTCTATATGCTGTTTCTGAACTTATGCTCAGGGATAAGAAGCACGAAATAGAGGAAGTCGTGCATAAGATGTGGTAAATAATATGGGAAAGATTGTAGGTATTGTTCCTACTGCAAGGCTGTTTCTAAATGATGATTTTTATGCCGATAACTATATATTTGTAAATAATTATATAAAAAGGGTTAATGAGAACGAGGGAATACCTGTCGGAATAATCTCAGAGGATGGGTACGCTATTGCTTCACAGCTGCAGCTATGTGACTCCTTCCTTATTTGTGGAGGAGGACGTATATATCCATATCATTTCCAGGTGGTTGATTATGCCGTAAAAAACAGAAGACCTCTTTTGGGAATATGCCTTGGAATGCAGGTAATATGCACTTATTTTACAGTCCTTGAGGAAAGCATAAAAAGAGGATACAATGGAACACTTCTAGAGTTTTATGAGCATATGAAAAAGGAAGGCTTTATGTTTACAGAGCCTGTGGAACATCACTGGGATGTTCCTATGACAAGAAATAGCATAAACGAAACAAAGCATAGGGTAAGCATAAATGAAGGCACAAGGCTTTATGGACTTGTTCAAAGTAATGCTATAATGGCAGCTACTATGCACAGATATAGGGTGAGAAGTGTTCCTGACAGTGTTGTCATTTCTGCAAGAGCTGATGATGGAACAGTAGAGGCTGTGGAATATGGTGACAATATAATAGGAGTACAGTTTCATCCAGAAGTGGAAAGAGAACTGGACTGCCTGTTTCAGGAGATAACTAAGTAACAAATAATCATGAAACGTTTCGGTAATGTAGAAATCTCTGCCTAGCGATAATTCAGGGATTTTGTTAAATATAATAAATTGTTTTCAGGTTTGAAATTATTTACCTGTAGCATATTGAATATTGGTCTTTCAGGGTATGGATTGGAGAAAATTCATACCCTTTTTTTTATTTAATGTTCTATAAAAGTACACAAAAAAATATATATGTAGAAGATAATAATATATTCAGGGAGGTTGGGGCTGTGGAGGAGTATGATATATATAGGGACATAGCCGAAAGGACACAGGGGGATATATACATAGGAGTTGTAGGACCAGTAAGAACAGGAAAATCTACGTTTATTAGAAGATTCATGGAGCTTCTTGTTGTTCCTAACATAACAAACAGCTATAAAAAAGAAAGAGCAAAGGATACCTTGCCCCAGAGCGGTTCGGGAAGAATAATAACTACAGTAGAGCCAAAATTTATACCAAGTGATGAGGCAGTAGAAATTGAACTGCCAGATAATGCAAAAATGAGGGTCAGGATGGTTGACTGTGTAGGATACATGGTTGAAGGAGCAACGGGACATATAGAAGATGGAGAGCCAAGAATGGTAAAGACCCCTTGGTTTGAGGAGGAGATACCATTCCTTCAGGCAGCAGAGCTGGGAACCAAAAAGGTTATTACAGAACATTCCACAATAGGAATAGTGGTCACCACTGATGGCTCCGTAGCTGACATTCCCAGAGAAAGCTATATTGAAGCGGAGAACAAGGTTATAAATGAGCTGAAGGATATAAAAAAACCTTTTATAGTGCTTCTTAATTCCGTCCATCCATATAATACAGAAACTATAGGTATAAAGAAAGAGCTTGAGGAAAAGCATAACGTTACTGTTTATGTAGTTGATGCCTTAAATATGAAAAATGAGGACATAAATAACATACTTGAAAAGGTCCTTTATGAATTCCCGTTTAAGGAGATGGGAATAAACCTTCCCGAGTGGGTGGAGGCGCTGGACAATGAACACTGGCTTAAAAAGAACTTTGTTATGTCAATTAAGTCAGCAATACAAGATATTGAAAAGCTCAGGGATATAAAGCCACTTCTTGCAAATTTAAGGAATCTTGAATTTATAGGGGACGTTATGCAGGATGAAATGAAATTGGGAGAAGGCTCAGCATATGTTACCATGAAGGCTAAGGATGGACTTTTCTTTAAGGTGCTTGGAGAGATGTCTGGTTACAGTCTTGATGGGGAATACAGCCTTCTTAAGATTATGAGAGAGCTTTCAGAGGCAAAGAAAGAATATGACAAGGTAGCACAAGCTTTGAAGGAAGTAAAGGAAAGTGGATATGGGCTTGTTCCTCCTCAGATTGAGGAGATGAAACTTAATGAGCCGGAATTTATAAAGCAGGGCAACCGCTTTGTTGTTAAGCTGAAGGCCACGGCTCCATCCTTGCACATAATAAAAGCTGAGGTAGAGACGGAGGTTTCACCCATAATGGGTACTGATAAGCAAAGCGAGGAACTGATGAAAGCCCTTATGGAAGAATTTGAGAATGACCCAGGCAAGATTTGGAAGTCAAACATGTTTGGCAAACCTATGGAGGACCTGGTTAAGGAAGGACTACAGAACAAGCTTTTTAAGATGCCTGAGGATATACAGGAAAAGCTGCAGAAAACAATACAGAGACTTGTAAATGAAGGCAATGGTGGAATGGTGTGTATCATAATATAAAAACAGAACCCCGGAGGTTTTCTCCGGGGTTATATTAAAATTAGAAAGCAAAATAGTCGTTCATCTTTATGCAACCTTGTTTAGAGTCAACAACCTTCTTTTCCTTAATGTTTTTCTCCTTGTCAATAATCATTTCGTCTTTTACCATTTTCATGTTGCCTATATCCATAATTATCCTCCCCTCAAAGTTTAATGGTTTGGCTGTTTTGGATTAGGTCGCTACGTAAATGACTCATCAAAGCTGTGGAACACTCTTTTCATGTAAGCTTCCACTTTTTCGGGAAACATGATAAAACCTCCTAACATCCTAAGTCGTAGCTTAGGTTAATTATATAATAACATAATTCAGGGTTTTAGACAAACATGATAGATAGTGATAAAACATATTAAAACGGAAAGAATCCTGATTATTCTGAAAAATTACAGCTTTCCTCCAAAGTCCGCAGTTCTCCTTCAATCTCCTGCCATTATAGCTTGTAGCTGTTATATAATACAGCAGTATTATTATGCAGCTATTATATAAAACCACATATTTACTATAAAAAATAACAAGGTATAGACAGTGGTATTTTGAAGTAATAAACAAAAATTTTATTATAAATTGAAGGAAATCCAATGTTTATGAAGAATATATCATAATACATGGAGGTATACGTATGAAGAAGGCAATAGCAATTGTTGTTTTATTTAGCATCATAGTAGCTGTAGCAATAGCCAATACCTGTGGCAGAAGTATTAAATGTGTAGCTGTTAAGGAGGGTATATATGAGGACAAATACGAATTCAAAGGAATATATCTATTTGATGAGGATGTTACCTATGAAGGACAGGTAGATGAAACGTACCTATATGCCGATAATGGACAAAAGGTATCCTGTAATAGTGAGATAGCAAAGGGGATAACATGCAATAAGGCTGGAATGATGTACCTTGGGCTTGATGGATATGAAGGATGTTATACGTTAAATAATGTGGATGAAATAAGCCTTAAGGATATTGACAATGTAATTAATGTCCGGGAGCTAAAGGGAGGCATTAAAATAATTGACAACAGCACCTGGTATATATATATGCTTTTAAATAAGGATATTGTGGACTTTGTAAAGAAGGGCTCCTCTATAAAGCTTATTATTGGGGAAAAATATTATCCGGCTGTTATAGATAAGCTGTATGATAAGGATGAGGGAACCTTTGCACGTGTCCATATTGAAACAGACCCTGATATAACAGATTTGCGAAGAGGAGTTACAGGGTATATAATTAAATCATCCTATGAGGGAATTATTGTTCCTTCTTCTGCCATAAGCCATTCTAATGAAAAGGACGGGGTATACATAAATTTTAATGGGTATACAGCTTTTAGAAAGGTCCAGGTACTTTACAGTGGAGATGAGATTTCAGTTGTTACTGCTGAAAGTGGCAAAGGAAAGCTTAGCAGGTATGATTCGGTTGTAAAGAAAGCTGAGGGCATTAAATCTGGCATGAAGATAAAATAACGGGGTGATATTATGAATCTTTCAGATAATATTGAATCAGTAAAAGAACGGATAGGGCAAGCTGCTGTAAGAAATGGAAGAGATGCAGATGATATCCTTCTTGTGGCTGCAACAAAGCTGCAGTCTGTAGAAAAGCTTATTGAAGCCAGAGATTGTGGACTCAAGGTCTTTGGAGAAAACAAGGTCCAGGAGCTGGTTGATAAATATCCAAATATTGAGGGCGTAAGGTGGCACTTAATAGGTCATCTACAGAAGAACAAAGTGAAATATATAATAGACAAGGTTGATATGATACATTCAGTTGACAGTCTGGAGCTTGCACAGGAGATAAATAAAAGGGCGTCCAAAATAAATAAGAAAATTTCAGTACTTATACAGGTAAACATAGGACGTGAGGAGAGTAAGTCCGGCTTAATGGAAGAGCAGCTTGAGGAGACCTGTGAAGGACTTACAAGCCTTGAGAACATATGCGTCCAGGGATTGATGGCTATACCTCCTGCAGAAAGGTATCCAGGAGAAGCCAGAGGTTATTTTAAAAGAATGAAAAGCCTTTATGATAGAGTATCTTACAATAACTATAAAGGATTTGATATGAAATTTCTTTCTATGGGAATGACAGATGACTTTGAGGAGGCTATTGAAGAGGGGGCCAACATTGTAAGGGTTGGAACCGGGATATTTGGAAAAAGAGATTATACTGGGGGGAATAAGAATGTCAAAGAGCTTTAAACCATTAAACAAGGTCATGAGTGCAATTGGACTTATTGATGAGGATGATGAGAATGTTATGGATGAAGAGGAAGGCTATGAGGACGACAATGAATATAATGATTACAGTGAGCCAGAGATAATTAATCCCAAAAAAGCGAAGCTTGTAAGTATAAAGCCTGGTTCTATTCCAAAGGTGGCTTTAAAAAAGCCTCAGGAATTCCAGGATATTATGGATATAGTGGATTCTGTTAAGCAGAAAAAAATCATAATAATGAATGTATACGAGGTTGAGCCAAGGATGGCCCAGAGGATGATAGATTATATAGTTGGAGCCTGTTATGCACTGGGAGCGTCCTTTGAGGAGATTTCAAAATGCATATATATTATTGCTCCAGATGGAGTAGAGGTTACAAATGAGCTTAAGCAGCAGCTTGATAAAAACACCTTCTTCTCCTTTAGTGAAAGATAGGGGGAGTATTCTTGTTACATAGATTGCTTGATATTATATACTGGCTTATTGCAGTTTATGAGCTTATCATATTTGTGCAGGCAGTTTTGAGTTACTTTGTGCATGAAGGCAGTATAATGGACACCCTGTCTAAAATCACAAGGCCAGTTCTGGAGCCGTGTTATAAACTTCAAGAGAAGCTAATACCTAACGCAGCTGTTGATTTTTCTCCTGTTATTGCTGTACTTATTCTTGAAATATTAAGAAGGATTATATAACGGTATACAGAATGGATATACAAAGGTATATTGAAAGTTTTACAGGTGAAAAAGGACGGGCCGAGGCTATAATAGGTAAGCTTGTGCTTTCTATAAAAACTGGAAAGACAGCATTTACTGACTTTCTAAATCCAGAAGAACAGAGACTGCTTATGCAAGCCTGTAGCTGGGAAAACATGCAGCTGAAGCTTTATGGTGGAAGGGGAAGCTTTGAAAGGGCAGTCGGAGCAATAAGCCCACAGCCCTATGAAGGAGAATTTCCGGTACAGGTTATAAGAGCTTCAGGAAGCTTTAAATTTGAAAAGCTTGACCATAGAGACTATCTTGGAGCAATACTATCACAAGGTGTAAGAAGAGAAGCTGTTGGGGACATAAATGTATTTGAGGACGGAGCAGAAATATGGGTTCTTAAAGATATAAGCAGCCACATTTGTTTGTGTATAGATAAAATAAAACACACAGGAATAAAGCTGCAGCCAATAGATAATCAAGAAGCTCATGAGAGGATACAGAGTTTCAAGGAAAATATTATTAACGCTGCTTCCATGAGGCTTGATGCTGTAACCTCAGCTATTACCGGGTTATCCCGTAGTAAGATATCAGACATGATTAAAAAAGGAGAGATTAAGCTGAACTATGCGGAAGAAATTAATCCTTCATGCAAGACGGCTTCACAGGATGTGCTTTCCATTAAGGGATATGGGAGATATCTGCTTGGGGAAACGCTGGGAAACACCAGAAGTGGCAGAATTAACATTAAGGTGAATAAATATATTTAAGGGAGGAATTTGTAATGGCAATCACACCTAATGAGATTACGAATAAGGAATTTAAAAAGGGTTTAAGAGGTTATGACATAGATGAGGTGGATGAATTTCTCGAACAGATTGTAGAGGATTATGAGAAGCTATATAAGGACAACCTAAACCTTAAGGAGAAAATAGCAAACCTCAATGAGAAGCTTGGGCATTATACCAATATAGAGGAAACCCTTCAGAACACTCTTATAATGGCTCAGAACGCGGCTGATAGTGCTAGGGATAATGCCAAGAAGGAAGGAGAGCTTATTATTAAGAATGCTCAGGAGCAGGCGGCAGAGATAAAGAGAAAGGCTCAGGACGATGTGCTGGATATTAACAAAAAATGTGAAATGATGAATCAGGAATTCCTTATGTTTAATTCCAGGTTCAGAGGGATGCTGCAAGGACAACTGGAATCAATTGAAAGGGCTGAAGAGGCCATGAAGGTAAGCAATAAGTAAGAAGAAATAGTAAATTGGTAAGGTAGAAACTCCGTGTTTAAAAGCAAGACACGGAGTTTCATATATTTATGGGTGATTGTAGAAGACGAAATCATATAAACATTAGGTAATACAAAAGATATAGTCACAAAACAATATGTTTGAGGTATAATATGAATAGCGTGAGTAACATCCACATTTTACATAATATAGAATGCTAAGGATAAATCTGACGATAATAAACAAATATATAATACATATAGAACATGCAGGTGATATTGTGGTAAAGCTTAAAAAGGTGATAAAAAAGGATATGAACATTAATAAATCAGAAAAGCCATTGTTGATTGCAGGTCCATGTAGTGTTGAGTCTCATCAGGTAATGCAGGAGACAGCAGTTTTTTTGAAGAAGCTGGGGATAGAATACATAAGAGGAGGAGCATTTAAGCCCAGAACTTCTCCATATAGCTTTCAGGGCTTGGGAGAGCAGGGACTGGAAATACTCAGCCAGATTAAGACCTGCTATGGACTCAAGGTGGTTTCCGAGGTGCTGGATGTAAGAGAAATCGATATGGTATGCCAGGTGGCCGACATAGTTCAGGTGGGCTCAAGAAACATGTATAACTACAGTCTTCTTAAGGAGCTGGGGAGAACAGGAAAAACAATACTCCTTAAACGAGGACTTTCAGCAACACTTGATGAATGGCTTGGAGCTGCTGAATATATTGCACTGGCAGGAAATGATAATATTATATTGTGTGAGAGAGGAATAAGGACCTTTGAACCCAGTACGCGGAATACTATGGACTTAAATGCCATACCATTAATAAAGCAGCGTACAGGGCTTAAAGTTATTGCTGATGCCAGCCATGGCACTGGGGTAAGGGAGATAGTAAATCCTATGTGTATGGCATCTGTTGCCTGTGGAGCAGACGGACTTCTTACAGAGATTCACCCAAGGCCAGAGGAAGCCATGTCTGATGGATTTCAATCCTTGAATTTTGAGGAATATGAGAGACTCTATGGTGATGTAATGGGGCTATATAGGTACATAAGAAAAACAAAGAACGAAGAGAGTAAAAGTATGTTGTAGAGGGCTTGCTTTGAGCCGGCCGCAGGTTATACAATGCTTATGGCTGGGAAAGTGCTCAGCAAAGGACAGGAATACATCCTGTTCTTTTTTGTGTATAAAACAAATACTTTTTCATAACAATAGAAAAAGACAGTTAAATAAAATATTTATAAGTAAGGTTAATGAAAGTAGTTTTGAACTTCAATAAGTATAGGTCTGATAGAAAAAGGGTATAGATAACAGAAAGTAATAAAACCCTGGGCATATTTTGTTACAAGAGTGGCAGAATAGATAGGAGGGTGGCTAATAAGGTGACCAACTACGATGAATACGAGGATGTAATTAAAGAGGTGTCAGACCAGCTTCAAAGAGCCAGACTAGGTGATTATGTAGAGCTGATGCAAAAGCCTTCAAGGCTGCTGCTTCTGAATTTTTTTGCTGGAATAGCCAGGGGCCTTGGAGTCGTCATAGGCTTTACAATACTTGGCGCAGTGGTAATTTACATTATACAAAAGATAGTTTTAATGAACCTCCCGGTACTTGGAGGCATAATATCCCAAATAGTAAAGCTTATAAAGCTAGGAGTAAAGTAGGTGGTAAAATGGAAAGTAAAAACTTTGACTATTACAGGAAAAGGCTTCTGGATGAAAAAAAGGCCCTTCTTGACACCATAGACTTCATAAAGGATTATGCAGGGGAAGAAAGCCAGCAGGAGCAGCTAGGTGAGCTTTCAATGATAGATAATCACCCCGGTGATGTGGCCACCGAAATGGAGGACCGTGAAAAGAACTATGCCCTTATTGATAATGAAAAAAAGCTTATGACTGACATACAGGAGGCTCTGGACAGAATAGATAATGGCACCTATGGTACCTGTCGCATATGTGGTAAAGACATCTCAAATGAAAGGCTTGATTTTATACCTTATGCTTCTCTTTGCATAGACTGTGAAAAAACCATGGAAAAGGAGGAGGAGCTATTAGGTCATGAAAGACCCTCTTCAGAGGAGGTTCTGGGCTATCCCTTTGGAAGAAAGCTAACAGCAAGGGAAGGAAGCTTTATGGATGCGGTGGAGGATTACAATGGCTTTGATGGTGAAGATTCCTGGCAGGCAGTAGACAGGTTCAACCAAAGAGAGGGAATACACAGGAACTATGATGACGATTATAATATAGGGTGTGTGGAGCCCATAGAGCATATAAGTAATACTCAATATAAAAATCAACTGCCATAAGTTTTAAAAGACTTGCAACATTGCAAGTCTTGTTTTATGATTAATAGTAAATTATTATAATAAGGAGGATAATATGGAATTTATATACATCATATTACTGATAGCTGTAGATCAGCTGGCCAAATATGCCGCCAGAACCGGGCTTCCTGAAAGGGTAATTACCCTGGTGCCGGGATTTTTTGAACTTACATATCTGGAAAACAGAGGGGCTGCATTTGGAATATTTCAAAGCAGGAGATTTATACTCATAGGTATAACATCTATAGTTATAATAGTCCTTATAATATATATGATAAAGAGAAAACCTGCTAAGTCTTGGATGAGGGCTAGTCTTATTCTTATAATAGGAGGAGCCATTGGCAACCTTATTGACAGAGTAGCTAACGGGTATGTAGTAGATTACCTGCATTTCTATATTAGGGATTTGTTTGACTGGCCTGTTTTTAATTTCGCAGATATATGTGTTGTGGTAGGCACCTTGCTGCTTGCTGCAGAGCTGCTTTTTACAAAGGAGCAGAGTTAGAGGGCTATGGAAGAGCAACAAATGGATACAATCATGGTTGATATAAAGCAGGAAGGGTTGAGGATAGACCAGCTGCTTGCTCAGAAAATGGAGAATATGTCCAGATCAAGAATACAGAAACTGATAGAACAGGGAAATATAACTGTTGGGGATAAGCAGGTAAAGCCCAACTATAAGGTGAGGCAGGGAGATGCTGTAAAAATTGTTCTTCCTGAGCCTGTGACACTTGATGTAAAGCCAGAGGACATAGACATAGAAATGCTTTACGAGGATGATGATATAGCTGTGGTAAATAAACCCCAGGGCATGGTGGTGCATCCTGCTGCAGGTAACTACACCGGTACCCTAGTTAATGCACTGATGGCAAAATGCAGCTCGCTCTCAACAATAAATGGGGTCATAAGGCCGGGAATTGTTCACAGAATTGATAAGGATACTTCAGGGGTTCTTATTATAGCTAAGAATGATGCTGCCCATCACAGCCTTGCTGAGCAGATTAAGGTACATAGCGTAAAGAGGATATATTATGCTATTGTAGAAGGCATAATAAAGCAGGACAGTGGTACAGTAGATGCTCCCATAGGAAGACATCCGGTGGAAAGAAAAAAGATGACCGTAGTAAATAAAAATGGAAGAAGAGCTGTTACCCATTATAAAGTAATTGAAAGGTTTAGACATAATACTCTTATAGAAGCCCGACTGGAAACAGGAAGGACACATCAGATAAGGGTACATATGGCATATATAGGGCATCCTCTGGTAGGAGACCCTGTATATGGATATAAAAAGCAGAGATTTAATTTAAAGGGACAGGTTCTTCATGCCAGGACTCTTGGCATAATCCATCCTTCTACAGGAGAATATATGGAGTTCACAACACCTCTGCCACAATACTTTCAGAAGCTTATAGAAATTTTAAGAAGAGAATAGATTGAAAAATACAAGGGAGGAGAAGCTATGCAGGTGAAGGCTCAGATAATGGATTCCATGGGTATAGAAAGGGCTCTAAAACGGGTTTCCCATGAAATAATTGAAAAGAACAAGGGAACAGAAAATGTTGTATTTATTGGGATTAAGACCAGGGGGGTACCACTGGCTAATCGTATTTCTGACATAATAGAGGAATTTGAAGGTGTAAGGGTTCCTGTTGGAACCATCGATATAACACTATATAGGGATGACCTGACTGAAAGATTTCAACAACCAAGTATAGGGGGCCATCAATTTGATTTTGATATAAAGAATAAGACCATCATACTGGTGGACGATGTAATATACACTGGCAGGACTGTCAGGGCAGCACTGGATGCCATTATTGACATTGGAAGGCCAAAGCTTATACAGCTGGCTGTACTTGTGGACAGAGGCCATAGAGAGCTTCCTATAAGGCCTGATTATGTAGGAAAGAATGTCCCTACCTCACAATCAGAGGTGGTACATGTTAAGCTTAATGAAACGGACGGAGAAGATAGAATATTGATAGCAGAATAATAAACAGGCTCCAACAGGAGCCTGTTTATTATTGAAAAATATTCGGTATTACCTTATATTGTCTTAAGACTGTTTACCTTGGATTCATCCGGGGTTATATATATGGTTTTGTTGGTATAGTATATAACCATTCCTGGCTTTCCGCCAGAGGGCTTTTTTACATTTTTCCGTTCAGTATAATCTACAGGGACTGTAGCAGAGCCTTTAGCCTTGCTATAATAGGCTGAAAGCATTGCTCCCTCCATAAGGGCTGTATCAGTTACTTTCCCTCCCTGAGACTTAATTATTACATGTGAGCCCGGTATGTTTTTTGTGTGCATCCATATATCGCTGGAAACAGCAAACTTAAGCGTCAGGTAGTCATTCTGCATATTATTTTTGCCAACATATATGTCAAACCCATCTGTGGACCTGTAATGATAGGGAGCCGACTTCTGCAGCTTTCCTGATTGCTTTCTCTTTTTTATATACCCTAACTCATAAAGCTCCTGTCTTATTTCTTCTATACTTCCAATATCCATTGCACTTTCAAGGTTGAAAAGTACTGATTCCAGATAGGCTTTTTCACTAAGGCCTTCCTTAAGCTGTTCTGAGACTACATCCTTAGTGGATTTATCCTTTACATATCTTGCATAGTATTTTTTCGCATTATCAACAGCGCTCATTTCTGGGTCTAAGTGTATAGATATAAGCTCCAAATCAGGATTATAAAAGTTTTCCACTTCAGCTTTGGTTTGTCCCAAACTTATTGAGTACTGGTTTGCCATCAGCAGGTCTCCATATATCTTCCAGGTTTCATAGGAGCTGCATTCCTGAAGCTTATCATTGTGAATCTGAAGTTTTTTCACGGTTCTTTCTATAAGGTTGGATACAAGCTTAAATAAATCATTGTATTTCTGCTTAAGGTTATTTTTTGTGTCCTTCTCACTATAGTACATATCCATAAGCTCACCCGGGGAATCAAGAGTCATAGTGGATAGTGCCGAGTAGTGCGAAAGTGGAAATGCATAGAAATCCTTCATCTCCTGGCTGGTATAGTATATAATGCTAGAAAAATCGCCGCTTTTGATTTTGGACATATAGTAGAAGAAGTTGGCGGCTATTCCTTCTACTGCCTGGGGAGAAAGCAAATTCAAAGTGGTAGAAGCATATTCTCCACAAAGCTCTTGGGCAAAGAGCCTGCTTATGCCAAGGAAGGAATCAGATATAGCCCTGCTTACAGAGGCTGATGCCTGGGAGTGCAAAATCGCCCTTACCCCTTCTGTTCCTGTGGTCAAAGGATTATGCTTGTTATTGGTAGGTGGAAGCACATATCCTACCCCCGGAAGCACCTCCCTATAGCGGTTCATGGTGCTGTCCAAATGCTTTATACTGTCAACTATGTTCCTGCTTTCATTAAGCAGCATTATGTTGCTGTGCTTGCCCATTATTTCTGTTATCAGATAAAATACCTTGGGATACCCCAGTTCATCCTTGCCCTCCAGCTTAAACTCTATTATCCTGTCAAAGCTTACTTGATACACGTCTGCAATCCTGGCTCCTGATATATATTTCCTAAGAATCATACAGAAGGTAGGAGGAACCTTTGGATTTTCCCTTGATTTATGCGTTATATGAACCCTTGGGTAGGCAGGATTTGCAGAAAACAAAACCCTTTCGCCGCCCCGGTCCTTTTTTATTATAAGCATAACCTCATCCCTGGCCGGCTGATGAATCCTATCTATTCTTCCATTAATTAATGTAGAAAGTTCCTTTACTATACTTGCTGTAAAAACACCATCAAATGGCATGGCAATGCCTCCAATCCGATTAATATGGCTTATCTTTAAAGTATAGCATGTGAGCTGTAATTTTAAAAGCAGGGGAAAGTTATTAATGGGACAAGAGTTTTTGTAATAATTTCATATAACTAAAATAAATATTAGTAATGATATTTATAGGAGGGAGATACATTGAAAAAGGGAGGGCATGTAATACTATCCGCAGTATTAATCCTGCTGCTATCTGCAGGGGGCTGCTCTAAAATTGGAAGCATAAAGGGAGATGGTAATAAGCAGGCAGATACCCATAAGATTATTGTGAATGTATGTGACAAGGGCACTAAAAAGCCAATTGAAGGTGCTAAGGTTTATATTGTAGGTGATGATAGCTGCTATACTACAGATACTATTGGAAACACCAAGGAGATTAAGGTGGACGTGGATAAGGCTTATTTTAAAAACTATACAGAGCAGGTAATTAAGGAAACTGGAAATGGGTTTGTAGATGTTGTGGTCATAAAGGAAGGGTATGCAAAACACATAGAGCTTGATTATACAATTTATCCGGGGGATTTTCCATCAGTAATAACTATTGCAATGGAGCCAACTGAAAAGGACATGTTTTCGCTTAAGCAGAACTATCCTGATATAGATTATGTTGAAAAGGTCATGGGCGCCTATGAAAGCTTAAAGGCCGCAGAAGCCTCCACTCAGGGGGACGCACAGTTTGTTGTTACAATAAAGGATGGCAGTAGCCAGCCAATTGCTAACGCACATGTTGTAATCCCTGAGATGGGCATATCTGCATATACCTCAAAGGACGGAACATATACCTTCAAGGCATGCTCTGCTGTGATGAAGGATGATTACCCTGTAGAAAAGACATATAATGAAATTACCGTACTTACATATATGGAGGGGTATAACTCCAAGGCAGTGTTCAGAGTACCCGTAAGTTCTAAGGGAGATAATAATGCTATTACTATAGTTTTAAACAAGACAGATAAACCCAAGATTGAAGAGGAGACTGTAGTGCCTGAAACGGATTGGATTGAAGGAATGGTTAATTATTATAACAAGTAACTAAGGAAGCTTCTCCAGAATAATATGAAGTAAAATGTATCTGGAGGAGAAGGTATGAGGACTATAAAACGTACCCAGGACATACCTGAATATGTTTTCTCAAGACTCGATGAGCTAAAAGCAAAGCTTATATCTCAGGGAACTACAGTAATCAATTTGGGAATAGGTGACCCTGACACACCAACACCTTCCTTTATTGTAGAGCAGCTGGAAAAGTCACTGGATCAGGAGGGAGTATTCAGCTATCCTCCTTATAATGGAATAAGGGAATTCAGGGAGGCTGTATGCTATTACTATTATGATAAATATAAGGTGGAGCTGAACCCTGATACACAGGTTGCAGCTCTAATAGGCTCAAAGGAAGGAATAGCCCATGCAATACTAGGCTTAACAGACCCGGGTGACAGAATACTTATACCTGATATAGGATATCCGGTTTATAGTGCGGCTGCAGCTGTTGCAGGCTGCAGCTGCAGCTTTCTTCATCTCAGGGAGGACAGACGATATCTGCCAGACCTGAAGGAAATAAAGGAGGAGGAAAACCCAAGGCTTGTAATTGTAAATTATCCAAACAACCCTACAGGTGCGGTGGCAGATGAGAGCTTCTTCAGCAACCTTATGGAAAAGGCACATAAGCTTGATATGGTGGCAATTAACGATGGGGCATATATGGATATAGTCAGGGAGGGAATACGGCCTTGCAGCATACTTTCTACAGAATATGGGACAGACAATGCCATTGAGTTTGGCTCCCTTTCTAAAAGCTTTAACATGACGGGGTGGAGAATAGGCTTTGCAGCAGGCAGCACAGAGGCCATACAGCAGCTTATGAAAATAAAAACTAATTTTGACTCTGGACAGTTTATACCTATACAGAAGGCAGCGGCACTGGCACTTACCCAAGGCACGTATTATACCGGATACATGAATGAGCTGTACTCCGAAAGGCGGAAAAGGGCTGAGGAATGCCTTGGAAACAAGGGATTAAAATACTTTTCCTCTAATGGAACCTTTTATATATGGTTCAGGGTTCCTGAAGGCTTCAGTTCCTCGGGCTTTGCAGAATATGTACTTAACAGTACAGGAATAATAATAACTCCTGGAAGTGCATTTAACTCAGGAGGAGAGGGCTGGTGCAGAATATCCCTTACAGTATCTGATGAATTGCTGGAGGAGGCTTTAAAAAGAATAGCTAATCTTCACATATGCCCATGAAGTCATGGGCACTTATTTTTTATCCGTATATTTTCCTATGCATGGGAAACATCTACAAATTCTAAAATAAACTTGATAAAACCTATTATAATTAGGTATAATGAGTAAGAATGCAGATATAATACATAAAGAGTAAATAACTGGAGGATGAGTTTGATGGTCAACAGTATGACCGGCTATGGCCGGGGAAACTCCGAGAAGGATGGGAGAAGCTTTAATGTGGAGATGAAATCTGTGAACAACAGATATCTTGACATTAACATAAAGCTTCCAAGGCACATTAATGTCCTTGAGGATACCATAAGGAAGTATGTTTCACAAAAAATATCAAGAGGTAAGGTTGATATATATATAAATCAGGATTGCTATAGCAAGGATGATATAGCAATAAAGCTTGATGAACAGATGGCGCAGGCATATTATGATGCATTTGAGAAAATCAGAGACAGGTTTGGTGTTAAAGATGACATATCTGTTGCACTCATTGCCAAATCCCCAGATGTAATAACAGTTGAAAAAAGTGAAGAGGATTATAATATTATTTGGGAAGCCCTTAAGCCTGCCGTTGATCAGGCACTTGATATGCTTATTGACATGAGGTCAAGGGAAGGGGTAAAATTAACCAGGGATATAGCTGAAAGATGTCAGCTTATACTTAAGATGGTTGAAAATGTAGAAAACAGATCACCTGAGCTTGTTGAAGAGTATAGGCAAAAAATATATGAGAGGGTCAAGGAATACCTTAAGGATGTTGAGGTTGATGAAACCAGACTATTAAACGAGGTAGCATTTTTTGCTGATAAGGTCAGTATAACAGAAGAAATAGTAAGAATGAAAAGCCATGTGGTACAGCTTAATTCTACTCTCTCTGGTAATGAGCCTGTTGGAAGAAAGCTTGATTTTATCATACAGGAGATGAACAGGGAAACCAACACAATAGGATCTAAGGCTAATGACCTATATATAACTAATATAGTTGTTAACATAAAAAGCGAATTAGAAAAAATCAGAGAACAGATTCAGAATCTGGAATAGGAGGGATTGCGAGTGGCTATAAAATTAATAAATATAGGCTTTGGAAACATAGTATCTGCAAACAGGCTTGTGGCTATAGTAAGCCCTGAGTCAGCGCCAATTAAAAGAATAATACAGGAAGCAAGAGACAGAGGAATGCTTATAGATGCAACCTATGGCAGAAGAACCAGGGCGGTTATTATAACTGACAGCGACCACATAATATTATCTGCTGTACAGCCTGAAACTGTTGCACACAGGCTCTCTGCAAAGGATGAGGCAGTGGATGACGTTGTTGAAGAAGAGGAATAATAACAGTTATAAGGGGGGAATATGATGCTTGAAAAGGGATTGCTTATAGTTATATCAGGGCCATCAGGGGCTGGAAAGGGAACACTTTGTAAGGCAGTTCTTGAGCATAATCCTAATATTGGATACTCAACTTCATGTACCACCCGTGCGCCGAGAACAGGGGAGATTGACGGAGTAAGCTATTTTTTCATAACTAAGGATAAATTTGAGGATATGATTGCAAACAATGGATTCCTTGAATATGCCAATGTTTATGATAATTATTATGGAACTCCACGTGAATTTGTGGAAACTCAGCTATCCCAGGGAAGGGATGTAATACTTGAGATAGATATTCAGGGAGCCCTCAAGGTTAAGGACAATTTCCCAGAGGGAGTGTTTATATTCATAATGCCACCTTCTATGGAGGAGCTTAAAAACCGTATAAAGAAAAGAGGCTCTGAAACTGAGGAGTCACTTATTAGGAGATTCAGCTCAGCCTTTAAAGAAATCAATTACGCCTCACAATATAACTATATTGTTATAAATGACGTGGTTGAGGAGGCTGTGGGAAGACTGGAGAGCATAATAACAGCTGAAAAATGCCGGGTTGACAGGGTTGGACATGACATTTTAAACAAGGAGGAAATAATAAATGAATAATTCAATGATAAGTCCATCAATAGTATCTTTACTGGATAAGGTAGAAAACAGATACAGCCTTATAGTACTTACTGCAAAGCGCTCAAGGGAGCTTATAGATGGAGCTAAGCCACTGGTTGATATGGATTCAACCAAGCCGGTTACCATAGCAATAAACGAAATAGAAGAGGATAAGATTACCTACGAAACTGTAAAGTCAGGTATTAAATAAACGGGGTGCGGGAATGAAAGAGAAAAAGACAGTAGTCCTTGGTGTATCAGGAGGCGTTGCTGCATATAAGGCACTTGAAATAGTAAGCATGCTGAAGAAGCTGGATATTGATGTACATGTGATAATGACTGAATCAGCAACTCATTTTATAAATCCACTGAGCTTTCAATCCCTTAGCCAGAATGCCGTAATAGATGATATGTTCAAGGAGCCTAAAACCTTTGAAATACAGCATATTTCACTGGCTAAGAAGGCTGATGTCTTTTTGGTAGCACCAGCTACTGCAAACATAATAGGCAAGGTTGCCTGTGGTATAGCAGATGATATGCTTTCTACAACTATTATGGCAACTAAGGCACCAGTTATATTTGCCCCTGCAATGAATACAAATATGTATGAGAATGCTATTGTGCAGAGGAATATAAATACCCTTAAAGTCCTGGGCTATAGCTTTGTAGAGCCTGCCTCAGGAAGGCTTGCCTGTGGAGATGTCGGAACAGGAAAACTGGCAGATGTAGATGACATAATGGAGCATATAGAGATGCTTCTTTGTGATAAAAAGGATCTTTCAGGAATGAAGGTGCTTATTACTGCTGGTCCTAACCGTGAGGATATAGATCCTGTAAGATATATAACCAATAGATCTTCAGGGAAAATGGGATATGCTTTAGCAAAAGCTGCAAGAAACAGAGGGGCAGAGGTAACGCTTGTATCCGGTCCTGTAAGCATTAAAAAGCCCTATGGGATAAAGGTTGTGGATATATATAGTTCAGAGGATATGTATAATGCCGTAAGTGAACATTTTGAGGAATGTGATGCTCTTATTAGTGCTGCAGCAGTTGCAGATTACAGACCTATGCAGATAAGCACAAGCAAAATAAAAAAGACAGAGGGGGATATGTCCATACCCCTTATGCGGAACAAGGATATAATTAAGGAAATGGGCATGAGGAAGAAACATCAGATACTGGTTGGATTTGCAGCTGAGACAGATAATCTCTTGGAGAATGCTAAATCTAAGATTCAGAATAAGAATCTGGACATGATAGTGGCCAACGATGTTAAGGCCCCTGACGCAGGGTTCCAATATGATACCAATACAGCCAGGATAATAAGTAGGTCCGGAAATATACTGGACCTGCCTAATATGTCAAAGAAACAGATGTCTGATATTATACTTGACTGCATAGTTGAAATAAAAAAGCGCTGAGGCGCTTTTTTTTGCAGTAAGAAACAATCCATAATCTGAAGAGGAGGAGTTGCCCATGGCTTTTGTTGCATCAGTAATTGTTGAAAGCAGTACAAAGCAGACCGATAAATTGTTTGATTATCTGGTGCCTGATGAAATGGAGGGCATAATATGCAGGGGAATGAAGGTGCTTGTTCCATTTGGGGGAGGCAATAAATTTACCCAGGCGTATGTAATGGACGTAAAGGATTATGAGGAATATAATGGCTATAAGCTAAAGAAGGTAATTGATATATGTGATGGCAGTATATGGCTGGATGAGGAGCTGTTAGACTTAGCCCTCTATTTAAAAAGCCAGTATGGCTGTACGCTAAGCGATGCCATACGCACTATACTGCCCTCAGGTACAACCCTTAAGGAGAGTATACAGATTAAGCTTAAAAACAAGCAGCTGCTGTTTACAGGCAAAAAATACTTACAGCTTGCTGAAAGTCTTGAAAAAAACACATATGTTGATTACAAGGGGCTTAAGCCTGGAATATCCAGGGCAGAGCTTTTCTGCCTAAGGGATATGGGGGCTATTGAGCTGGAAATATCTATGGATTCAGGAGTCAGAGTCAAGAGCTGTGAGATATACAGGGCAGTCTCCGGGCAGGTGTCAAAGGCTTTTATTGCCAACCCGGGAAGGGTTAAAAGGCAAGCTCAGGTATTGGAAAACATGCTCAAGGATAATGTAGCATTGCCTATGGGAGAGCTGTGTTCAAAATATGGATGTACACCAGGAGTAATAAAAGGACTTCAGGAGAAAAAACTCATAATAACGGAAACCAGGGAGCTTTTAAGGAACCCCTATGAAAATGCAGACTATTATGATAAGCCACAGCTTACCTCTGACCAAATGTCTGCAATTGGAGAGATACTCCAGCAGGGAGACAGGGGAAGAAACATAACCCTTATACAGGGCGTTACCGGGTGTGGGAAAACTGAGATATACCTGGAGCTTGTAGAGAGGGTTCTTAAGGCTGGAGGAGGAGCCATTGTGCTTGTGCCTGAGATATCCCTTACACCCCAGACCATGGAAAGGTTTATGGGAAGGTTTGGTGATGTAGTTGCAATAATGCACAGCAGGCTGTCAGAGGGAGAGCGCTTTGACCAATGGAGAAGGATTAAAAAGGATCAGGTTAAGGTGGTTGTGGGAGCAAGGTCAGCAGTCTTTTCACCTGTAAAAAATCTGAAGCTTATAATAATAGATGAGGAGCATGAGTATTCCTATAAATCTGAAATGTCACCTAGATATGATACCAGAGAGGTTGCAGCCTATAGGGCAAACTACGACAGGGGACTTTTGGTTATGGGCTCTGCCACCCCGTCCCTTGAAAGCTTTTATAAGGCCTCCAGGGGGGAATACAACCTGATACGTATAACCCGGAGAATAGGGGGAATGGCGCTTCCTGATGTAAAGATAATAGACATGAGGGAGGAGATGAAAAGTGGCAACAGGCTGCCATTCAGCAGGGAGCTTATTAAAGGCATGGAAGAGAACCTGAGGCTTGGGCTCCAGACAATACTTTTTCTTAACCGAAGGGGTTATTCCACCTTTGTATCCTGCAGGTCCTGCGGATATGTATGTAAGTGCAGCAATTGTGATACTACATTGACCTACCATATGTCTACGGGAAGGATGATATGCCACTATTGTGGTTTTGAATATAATGTTCCCAGATTGTGCCCATCCTGTGGAAGTAAATATATTAAATACTTTGGAGCAGGAACGGAGAAGATAGAGCAGGACATTAAAAAGCTTTTTCCACAGGCCAGAGTACTTAGAATGGATATGGATACCACCAGAAAAAAAGGGGAACATGAAAGAATATACAACGAATTTAAAGAAGGAAAAGGGGATATACTTATAGGAACCCAAATGATATCCAAAGGTATGGACTTTAAAAACGTTACTCTGGTTGGAATAATTGCAGCAGATACCATACTTAATCTTCCCGACTTTAGGGCAGCTGAGAGAACCTTCCAGCTAATTACCCAGGTAGCAGGAAGGGCAGGAAGAGGAGGTATTGCAGGAAGTGTAATAGCCCAGACCTATGACCCTGATCACTATAGCATAGCTTATGCTGCAAGACAGGATTATGAAGGATTTTTTAAAAAAGAGATTGAAATCAGAAAAGGCTTAAATAATCCTCCTTTTTCTGATATTATATATGTTGTATTATACTCTGAAAAGGAAGCAGAGCTTATACAAATATGTGGAAGTCTGAAATGCCAGCTGCAGAAGCTGGAAAATGAGTATGTTGAGATGCTTGGACCTGCACCATGTCATATTTCTAGAATTAAGAACAGCTATAGGTGGCATCTTTCCTTTAAAGGAAAGGTACTAGGGCTGTTTCATGAAATAGACAGCCTGATATACCAGGCACTAGGTGGCAGCAGTGTAAGATACAATATATACAAGAATCCATACAATATGTTTTAATGAGGTGATTATATGGCTTTAAGAGAAATTCACGTTCTTGGAGAGGATATATTAAGGAAAAAAAGCAGGACAGTAGACAAGGTGGATGACAAGATAAGAATGATTGCAGGTGATATGGCAGAGACCATGTACAAGGCAAATGGGGTTGGCCTTGCTGCGCCACAGGTCGGAATACTTAAAAAGATAATTGTGGTGGATATAGGAGAGGGACTTATTACACTTATAAACCCGGAAATACTTGAAGCACAGGGAAGCCAGTCTGATGAGGAGGGCTGTCTCAGTGTTCCTGGAAGAAGGGGAATGGTTGAAAGACCAATGGAAATAAAGGTAAAGGGACTTGATGAAAACGGGAATGAAAAGGAGATAAAGGCAGAAGGCTATCTTGCAAGAGCCTTATGCCATGAAATAGACCATCTGTCTGGAACACTGTTTATTGACAAGGTGGAAAGGGAGGTACAGCTTCCATGAGGATAGTTTTTATGGGCACACCTGATTTTGCTGTACCATCATTAGAGAAACTGATTGAATCCCATCAGGTAATAGGGGTATACACCAGGGCTGATAAGCCAAAAGGAAGAGGACAGAAGCTTCAGTATACTCCTGTAAAGGAAAAAGCCCTGGAAAACAACATCCCCGTGTTCCAGCCTAAGACATTAAGAAACAACAGAGAGGCTATGGATATATTGAGGGAGCTTAAGCCTGATGCAATTGTGGTGGCAGCATATGGAATGATACTTCCTAAGGAAATGCTTCAGCTTCCACCCTTTGGCTGCATCAATGTTCACGCATCACTCCTGCCACAGCTCAGAGGAGCAGCGCCAATTAACTGGGCGATAATAAGGGGACACGAGAAAACAGGCATTACAACAATGCTTATGAGCGAAGGGTTAGATACCGGGGATATACTGCTGGAGGAGGAAACTCCTATTGGAGAAAACGAAACAGCAGGGGAGCTTTTTGACAGGCTAAGCATACTTGGAGGAGAGCTTCTTATTAAGACTCTTGAGGAGTTGGAGAAAAATGATATAACCCCAAGGCCTCAGGATGATTCTGAATCCAGCTATGCTCCAATGCTTTCAAAGGAACTGGGGCATATAAACTGGAATATGGATAGCAAGCAGGTCCATAACCTTATAAGAGGTGTGAACCCTTGGCCAGGTGCATACTGCTTTTATGAGGGAAGGATGCTTAAAATACTGGAGGCTGCTTATAATGAGGAGCCAAACAATGGAGAGCCTGGGAAGATACTTGAGTCAACAAAGGGCTCCCTTGAGATAGGCTGCAGAAGCGGAAGGATAATTGTAAAGAAGATACAGGAGCTTGGGGGTAAAAAAATGGATATAGGCGCCTATCTTAATGGTCATACTATATGTGAGGGATACTATATTAAATAGGAGGTTTATATATGGGATATTATTATATGCCCTATTTTGACTATTCAATGCTTATACTTATTCCTGCTATAATCTTCTCACTTTATGCACAGACTAAAATACAAGCTACGTTTAATAAGTACATGAAAGTATATACAACAAACGGCCTTACTGGCTCTGAGGCAGCAAGGCGTATACTTGACAGAAATGGGCTTTATGACATACCTGTTGAGGTAACAACGGGGAGGCTTTCCGACCATTATGACCCTTCCAGCCGCACCCTCAGGCTTTCTAAGGATGTTTATTACGGGAATACTGTATCCTCTGTTGGGGTTGCGGCCCATGAAGCCGGCCATGCAATACAGCATGGCACAGGTTATGCGCCTCTTTCCGTAAGGAATTCACTGGTTCCTGTAGCCAATATAGGTTCAAACCTTTCATGGGTATTACTTGTGTTAGGAATTATATTTTCCTTTCCTATGCTTGTTAGTGTTGGAATATATATGTTCTGCGCAGTAGTTGCATTCCAGATAATAACTCTTCCTGTGGAATACAACGCTAGTCACAGAGCAATTGAGCAGCTGGAAGGCGGAGGCATGCTTTATGGAGGGGACCTTAAGGGTGCACGCAGTGTACTTAATGCAGCAGCCCTTACCTACGTGGCAGCGGCCATAACAGCAATAGCCCAGCTTCTGAGACTGCTGCTTATATCAAGGAACAGACGGGATTAGGCTATTGAATTACTTGGAGGAAACAAATTATGATTGATAAGGCAAGAACAGTTGCCGCAGCAGCCCTTAAGGATATGGAGGAGGAAGGAGCATATTCCAACCTAAAGCTGAACCAGTATTTTAAAAGCTATGGCCTTGAGCATAAGGACCGAAGCTTTGCATCTGAGATACTATATGGAACCTTAAGAAACAAGCTGAAGATAGATTATACAATTAGCAAATTTTCAAAGATAACCTTGGATAAAATGTCCCCATGGGCAAAATGCATCCTGCGCACTGCAATATACCAGATATTTTATATGGACAGAGTTCCGGATTTTGCTGCAGTAAATGAAGCTGTAGAGATAGCCAAGTCTAAGGATAGAAAGGCATCAGCCTTTGTAAATGGTGTGCTCAGGGGGATACTGAGAAACAAAGGTGCTTTTAATGAAATTGAAACTGATAATCCTATAGAAAAAATGTCCATAGAGTATTCTCATCCCCAGTGGTTTATAAATAAATATCTCCCTATATATGGTGAGGAATTTTTGAGAAGCTGGATGGAGAAAAACAATACCCCATCCCATATGACAGTCAGAGTAAACACACTCAAGATTGATACTGACTCTGCAGCTGATGTTTTTGAGAATAAAAATATTGGGGTTAAGAGAGGAATTGTACCCGAAGCACTTATTCTGGATGGTTATGGGATGATAGAAAAATCAGAGGAGTATGACAGCGGGCTTATAACCATACAGGATGAAAGCTCCATGCTGTCGTCAAGGGTGTTAAATCCTTTTCCTGGTAGTATGGTACTAGATATATGTAGTGCTCCAGGGGGAAAGTCCACGCATATGGCCCAGCTCATGGAGGATCGTGGAGAAATAAAAGCCTTTGATATACATCCTCATAAGGTTAAATTAATAAGGCAGAACGCTCTTAGAATGGGTATACACATAATAAAGGCGCTGGAGGGGGATGCCCTTAAGCATAACTGTGAGATGGATAATTCTGCAGACTTCCTGCTGCTTGATGCGCCCTGCTCTGGGCTTGGACTTATAAGGAAAAAACCCGAAATAAGGTGGAGAGTGACCGAGAAGGATATAATAAACCTTCAAGGGATACAGAGGGATATAATTAATAACGTTTCAAGCTACGTTAAGCCTGGGGGATATATGGTATACAGTACCTGTACCATAACAAGGGAGGAAAACGAAGAGGTGCTGGAGGATTTCCTAAGGAACAGAAATGACTTTTTTATTGATGATATAACTCCTTATATTCCTGAGGGCTTTAAGGACTCTCTCACACCAGAGGGCTTTCTTAAGCTGTTTCCACAACATCATAACACGGACGGATTTTTTATCGCAAGACTTGGGAGGAAGGAATAATGGAGGAATATAGAAGCTTTTCTGTGGAGGAATTGGAAAATTACATGAAGTCAATTGGCCAGCCTTCCTTCAGAGGAAAGCAGCTGTTTAAATGGATACACAGGGGTATTGAAGAGTTTGATGAGATGTCAGATATGCCCAGAGACCTGAGAGTAGTATTGAATAATAATGGGTATGTGTGTAATATGGAGGTAGAGGAAAAGCTTGAGTCAAAAGCTGATGGTACCGTAAAATACTTGATGATGCTAAAGGATATGAACGTTATTGAATGTGTTTTTATGAGGTATTCCTTTGGTAACACCATATGTATATCCACACAGGCAGGCTGTAGTATGGGATGCAGCTTTTGTGCATCTACCATAGGCGGAAAGATAAGGGACCTAACCCCTGGTGAGATGTTAGGACAGGTGATAAAGGTACAAAAGGATATGGGGGAGAGAATATCCAATGTGGTTCTTATGGGTACAGGAGAACCTATGGATAATCTGGACAACGTTTTGAAATTCTTAAGACTGCTGAATCATCCACAGGGATTGAATATTGGAATGAGGCATATTACAATATCAACCTGTGGAATTGTAGAGGGTATTAAAGAGCTTGCTCAGTTAAACCTTCAGCTTACACTGGCTGTTTCCTTACATGCACCTAATGATGAGATTAGAAAAAAGATAATGCCTGTTGCCAATAGGTATTCCATGGAGGAGCTTATGGATGGCTGCAGATACTACATATCAATGACTAACAAGAGGATAACCTTTGAATATGCTCTGATAAAAGGGGTTAATGACAGTGATGATAACGCCAGAGAGCTTGGAGAGAGGCTTCGAGGTATGCTATGCCATGTAAACCTCATACCTGTAAATCAGGTGAGAGAAAGAAGCTATGAGAAATCAGTTCAAGAGAGAATATTAGCTTTTAAGGGGGTGCTGGAGAAGATGGGCGTAGAGACAACCGTAAGACGGGAGCTTGGAAGCGACATCAGTGCAGCATGTGGACAGCTTAGAAGAAGCTATATGAAAAGCAAGGAGTGAGGTGTAAGTATGAATGTAATATGTAAGACTGACAAGGGTAAGAAAAGGGAGCTTAACGAAGATTATGTGCTGACGCTAAAAGGGAATGACTACCAGCTGCTTATTGTGGCTGATGGTATGGGAGGCCACAATGCAGGGGAGATAGCATCCAAGCTGGCATCTATGAGGGTAAGAGACTATGTGTTTGACGCATATAGCAATACTAAGGATAAAGAGGAACTGCTAAGAATAGCCATCTCCAAGGCTAATGATGCAGTATACTTAAAATCCCAGGAAAATAAGGAGCTTTCAGGTATGGGAACCACCCTGACCAGCATACTTGTAACTGGAACAAATGTATACTTTGGACATGTTGGCGACTCCAGGGCTTATATAATTGCAGATGGAGACATAAGAAAAATTACACAGGACCACTCACTGGTGCAGGAGCTTATAGATAACGGAAGCATAACAGAAAGTGAAGCTATAAACCATCCACAGCGGAATCTTATAACCAGAGCTGTAGGAACAGAAAAGAATGTGAGTATTGACACAGGCTGCGAACAAGTAAAAAAAGGAGATATAATAATGCTCTGTTCAGATGGGCTTACTAATTACATTTCTAAAGAAGAGATTTTGGAAATAGTGAAGGAAAAAGAATCCGGAGCTGTTGAAGAGCTGATTAGGACTGCCAATGAAAGGGGAGGAAGTGATAATATTTCTATTATTCTTGCCTCGGGGGAGGATAGGATATGATCAATCTTATAGGAAAACTGCTTGGAAACAGGTACTTAATTGTAGAGAAAATTGGAGAAGGCGGAATGGCACTTGTTTATAAGGCAAAATGCCAGCTGCTTAACAGGTATGTAGCTATAAAAATATTAAGGCCAGAGTTTACTGCTGATGAGGAATTTGTACAGAAGTTTAAAAGGGAGTCTTTGGCTGTTGCAAGCTTGTCACACTCTAACATTGTAGGGGTATATGATGTAGGAGAGGATGACGGGATATACTATATAGTTATGGAATATGTAAATGGTACTACGCTAAAGGAATATATAAGAAATAATGGCAGTCTCGACTATAGGGAGGCACTGAACATAACCGCACAGATTGCTACGGCACTTGAGCATGCACATAAGAATGGAGTTATTCATAGGGATATTAAATCCCATAACATTCTTCTGACAGAGGATATGACAGTAAAGGTTACAGACTTCGGAATAGCAAGGGCAGCTACCTCTGGGACCATGACCAATACAGGGAAGGTTATAGGTTCAGTTCATTACTTTTCGCCGGAGCAGGCCAGAGGGGGCTTTACTGACCAAAGGACAGATATTTACTCCCTGGGAGTAGTTTTGTACGAGATGCTTACAGGAAAGCTGCCTTATGATGCGGATAGCCCTATTTCCATTGCACTAAAGCATATTCAGGATGCATTTGTAGAGCCATCTGTGGTAAATCCAAAGATACCTAAGTCGGTTAACAGCATCGTGGTGAAGGCTATGGAAAAGGATATGACTAAAAGATATCAAAGCTCCAGAGCTATGCTTGATGACATAAACAAGGTGCTGGTAAATCCGGCAGTTAACCTTGTAGACAAGGAAGCTGATGAGAGCACCAGGGTAATACCAATGGAGCAAATCGATGAAGCCTTAGGTCAGAGCAAAAGAAGAGGGAACAACAGGAACAAAAGAAATAAAAGAATAGTAATACTTGTAACTATAGCCACACTTATTGTGTTTGGAATTATAATGGGTGTGGGATATAATAAGTATTTTGGCAATAAGGGTGTTGAAGTGCCAGCGATTTTGGGAATGAATGAGGATGAGGCAAAGGAACTGCTTGAGGAAAAAGGCCTTGTTCTTGAGGTTGCTGCAAGGGTAAAGAATGAGGCACCTGAGGGACAGATACTCCAGATGTTTTCCAATAAAGAAGGAGATGTTGTAAAAAAAGGCTCGAAAATAAAGGTACAGGTAAGTGCAGGAATTAAAAAAACGTGGGTACCTGACCTTGTGGGAAAGAGTCTTGAGGATGCAGAAAAGCTTCTTTCCGACGCGAACCTTGAGATGGGAACACAGTCTACCAGGAACAGTGATACCATAACAAGCGGCCTTATAATGGAACAGAGCATAAACAAGAACGAAGAGGTTGAGCCGGGAACAGTGGTAAATGTTGTGGTAAGTGAAGGACCTGCAACAAAGCTTACAACAGTACCGGTAATGACGGGAGATACCCTTCAGGCAGCCCAGAAAAAGCTTAGGGAAGCAGGACTTATTACAGGGGATATAACCTATGGCTACGACAGCAAGTATGTTGATGGAGTAGTAATAGGCCAGGGTGTTGCAGCCGGAACACAGATTGTGGAAGGTCAGGCGGTTAGTATTGTAATAAATAAAGTGCAGCCTACGACCACACCAACCACTGAGCCAACGCAGCAGCCAACCACCACACCATCTGTTTCACCATCAGCTACACCAACGCAGGGTGGAACCACTAATCAATAAAGGAGGACAACATGGAGGAAGGAACTATCGTTAAGGGAATCTCGGGCTTTTACTACGTGGAAACAGAAAACAAGCACATAGTAGAATGCAAAGCCAGGGGTAGATTCAGAAAAGATAACATCACTCCAGTGGTAGGTGACAGGGTTGAAATACAGCTTATTGACCAAGAACACGGGGTAGTTGATTCAATAAGAGAAAGAAAAAACCTGCTTTTCAGACCCATGGTAGCTAATGTGGATAGGGCACTAGTAGTATTTGCCGTAAAAAATCCTGATATTAGTCTGACTCTTATGGATAAGCTTCTCTTAATGATAGAGCATTACAATATAGAAGCCCTTATTTGCCTTAATAAGGCGGATTTAGATGAACAGGATATATTTAATAGAATTAAAGAAATATACTGCCCTATAGGCTATAAGGTTATTGCTACCAATGGCCGTACAGGGGAAGGAATAGATGAGCTTAGGGATGCCATAAGGGGGGGAATTTCTGTATTTTCAGGCCCCTCCGGAGTGGGAAAGTCCTCTATATCAAACCAGCTTCAACACAGGACGCTTATGAAAACAGGGGAAATTAGTGAAAAAATAAACAGAGGAAAGCATACCACAAGACATGCCGAGCTTATAGAGGTTGAAAGTAATACCTTTATTGTGGATACACCAGGCTTTTCTTCCATAGACATAAGCTTTATGGAACCAGGGGAGCTTCAATATGCTTTTAAGGAGTTTGAAGGCTTTCTTGGAGAATGCAAATTCCAATCATGCCTTCATAACAAGGAGCAGGAATGTGGTATAAAAGATGCTGTAGCTCGGGGAAAAATATCCGTAAACAGATATAACGCATATGTGGAAATACTTGGAGAGATTCAAAGTTGCAGGAGGAAAAGATAATGATTAAACTATCACCATCCATATTGTCTGCTGATTTTGCAGCCTTAGGCAGTGATGTTGAGAAAGTTGAAAAAGCGGGAGCAGATTACCTGCATATAGATGTAATGGATGGCCACTTTGTGCCTAACATTACCATAGGGCCACCTATTGTAAAGGCCCTTAGGAATAGAAGCAACCTTTTCTTTGATGTCCATCTGATGATAAGCAATCCGGACAGCTATGTTAGGGCTTTTGCCGAAGCAGGTGCAGATATAATATGTGTACATGCAGAGGCATGCACCCATCTACATAGGACAATACAGAATATCAAAGAATGCGGAGTTAATGCGGCAGTAGCCTTAAATCCAGCAACATCCCTGGATTGCCTTGAATATGTGCTGGACGATTTGGATATGGTACTGCTTATGACTGTAAATCCAGGCTTTGGAGGGCAGAAATTCATACCTTCATCCATAAAGAAGATACAGACCCTAAAGAAAATTATTGATGAAAAAAAGCCAGGAATAGATATTGAGGTGGATGGAGGAATTAAGCTGGATAACCTTAATCAGGTTGTATCTGCAGGAGCAAATGTTATTGTAGCTGGTTCTGCCATCTTTAACAATGATAATGTACAAGAGGCTGTAAGAAGCTTTAAAAAAGCAGGTGGAAGGTAATGAAGGCTCTTATAATAGCTTATGGAACCCTTGAAGGCTATACATGGCTTATTGATGAAGCAGAAGCTTCAGATGTTGTATTATGTGCCGACGGTGGCTTAGAGCATGCAGCTAAATGTGGAATAATACCCGATTATATGATTGGGGACTTTGATTCTGTTTCTAAAAAGACTCTTGAAGGCTTTAAAGAAAAAGGGGTAAAGGAAATAGCCTATACACCTGAAAAGGATTACACGGATACTGAAATATGTGTGGAAAAGGCCATTGAGCTTGGAGCAAAAGAAATATGTATAGCTGCCGGTATTGGTTCAAGGCTGGACCATAGTCTTGGGAATTTGGGCTTACTGCATATAATGCTGTCCAGAGGAATAAATGGGTATATAATGTCTGACAACTGCAAAATTTTTATATGCTGCAATAATCAAATTACCCTATCTGGAGAAGCAGGGGATATTGTGTCAATAATACCGTATGGAGGAGATGCTGAAGGTATTACTCTGAAGGGGTTGAAATATCCCCTTAATAATGCATCAATACCTTTGGGAAGACCTATTGGTGTAAGTAATGTTATGGCTCAAAATAAATGCAGCATAAGTGTAAATAGTGGGGAGTTAATAATCATACATCAAAGAAATATATAATTTTTTCCCCAGCCATCCCATATAATATTATATGGGATGGCTGGGGGTTTTTATGTATAGAAAAGGGTTCAGGAGGAATGGAAACAACATACCTTCAATTGTACTTATGATTGGAGGAGTTATACTCATAGCCTGGTGGATGCCGTTATGGGTTTGGTTTGTAATGGCAGGAGTTTTTCTTATTGTAATTGGTGTTGCTTTGTATCAATAGAATTGGTGAGGAGAGGTTTATGGGCCATCATAAAGGAAACAGCTGGTTTAGAAAGATAAGTATATGGGATTTTGTGGTACTTGGAATTGGAGGAATAGGAATAGGGATGGTGCTTGCTGTATTTCTTCCCTTCTGGATATGGATAGTTATGGTGGGAATATGTTTAATTGCATACTCAGTATGGTATTACAACACAAAATAAAAAAATGTGCCTGTTAAGCACATTTTTTTAATTACATGGCACGCTGTACCTTGCCTGAACGCAGGCATCTTGTGCAGACATATATTCTTTTAGGTGTCCCATCAACAACAGCCTTAACCTTTTTTATGTTTGGAGCCCATGTTCTGTTGGACTGACGATGTGAATGGCTGTACTGAATACCAAAGGTTAATGCTTTATTGCAGATTTCACATTTTCTTGACATATCGTAACACCTCCTTACAGGCAAGATGAATTATAAATCATTCTCATTCAAACATATAATATTCTAACAGAATTATATGGAATTTGCAATGGAAAGATTCTTTTTTATTTTTAATAATAAATATCAGTTGACTAACTAATTATATAACTATATTTGTTGAATGTAAAGAAAAACAACTTTACATTCAAAATTTACATATCTGCTTTTTTAATATTATAAAATAGGGTATAATTACTTAGTAACTATATGTGTAGCTTGAAGAACTGCAACTTTTAATATAAAATTATACAAAGAAGCAGTATCCCTAAAAAATAAAACAGGGAGGTTAATATTATGTCAATAAAGATGAATACAGAGTATGGCTATATTGAATTTACTGATGAGCTTATATCAAGCATTGCGGGGAATGCCACCATGGAATGCTATGGCGTTGTAGGAATGGCTTCAAAAAGGGCAACTGATGGCTTTTGGGAACTTTTAAAACGTGAAAATCTGAGCAAGGGAGTAAAAATTGTATCTATAGGTGATGATATAAATGTAGATATATACATCATCGTGGAGTACGGTACTAAAATTTCAGTAATAGCTGATAATATCATACAGAAGGTAAAATACACTCTTGAGGGTCTGACCGGAATTAAGGTTCAGAAGGTTACAGTATATGTGCAAGGAATCAGGGTATAATAGGAGGTACTAAGATTGAAACAGACTATAATAGATGGACAGCTGTTGAAGGAAATGCTGCTTAGTGGAGCATACGAGCTTGATAACAACAAGGCTATGGTAAACTCCCTTAATGTATTTCCTGTACCAGATGGTGATACTGGAACTAATATGTCAGCCACCATGGCATCAGCTGCATCAGAAATTAATCAAGTAAAAACCATAAGCCTCCAATCTATAGGAAATGCCCTTGCAATGGGTTCACTTATGGGGGCTAGGGGAAATTCCGGCGTAATTTTGTCGCAGTTGTTAAGAGGCTTCTCCAAGCACCTTAAAGGAAAAGAATCTATTAATACAGAGGAATTTGCTTTTGCTTTAAAAGAGGGTGTTGCTACAGCATATAGGGCAGTAATGAAGCCAACAGAAGGAACAATACTTACAGTGGCAAGGGAAGCCGCAGAAGCAGCTGACAGCATTGCTAAAGAAGAAAAGGATATATATACTTTTCTTAAAAAGGTCATTGAAGCTGCAGAGGACACCTTAAGCAGAACCCCTGACATGCTGCCAGTTTTGAAACAGGCAGGAGTTGTAGATGCTGGAGGAAAGGGACTTACTATTATTTATGAGGGAATGCTGAAAAGGCTGGAAAGCGGTGTGATAACAGAAAAGAAGGAGCAGCCTGCTGTAAATGCGGAGCCTTCTCAAAGCACATCATATGACGATATTGACACCAGCAATATCAAATTTGGATACTGTACTGAATTCTTTATAAAAACAAACAATGGAGACCCTGATAAGTTAAAGGATACAATTAAAGAATATGGTGATTCTATTGCGGTAGTTGGAATGGACACGCTAATTAAGGTTCATATACATACCAATAGCCCGGGAACAGTGCTCAATGAAGCTATGAAGCTGGGAGAGCTTTCAAAGATAAAGATAGACAATATGAGAGAGCAGCATAGAAGCTTGTCAGATGGAGCAACAGAAGAGCCTAAGGAGGAAACTCAATCTAGTCAGCAAAAGGAATACGGAATTATTACTGTTGCCATGGGAGATGGAATAAGTAATATATTTAAGGATTTGGGAGTAGACGTGATAATTGAAGGAGGACAGACAATGAACCCAAGCACCCAGGATATACTGGAGGCTGTAGACAAGATTAATGCCAGAAATATCGTCATACTACCGAATAATGGAAATATAATAATGGCTGCACAACAGGCAAGGGATATAAGTAAGAAGAATGTTCATGTGGTTCCTACCAAGAGCATACCTCAGGGTATTACAGCAGTAATTGCACTCAACCCCGAGCTTTCTCCCCAGGAGAATGTAGACGAGATGACAAATGCTATAAGTAGTGTCAAAACTGGCCAGGTTACTTATGCCGTAAGGGACACCGTGGTTAATGATGTAGAAATAAAGGAAGGCAACATAATAGGAATGTATAATGGCAAGCTGGTGAAATCAGGACCGGAGCTTGGTAATGTTACAAGGGAACTATTAGAAAAAATGATAGATGATGAAAGTGAGCTTGTGACCATACTATATGGAGAAGATGCCAGCGAGGAATCTGCCCAGGAACTGGCAGGATATCTGGAGGAACAGTATCCTGACTGTGAAGTAAGTATAAACTATGGAGGACAGCCACTTTATTATTACATCTTATCAGTAGAATAAACACTTATGCAATCGGAAGCCAGAGCACTGACTTCCGATTATTTATAGGAGTAAGAGGTGTAAATCAGTGGAAGTTCAATATTTAAAAGGAATAGGCCCAAAAACTGCGGTACAGCTAAAGGAGCTTGGGATTACCACTGTCAAGGATGTGCTATATTATTTTCCAAGGGATTATGAGGATATGGGCAATATAAAGCCAATAGGAGAGATGATAGATGGGGATATGGCAGCCGTTCAGGCAAAGGTATCCCTTATATATCCTTCAAGAAAGATTGGAAAGGGCAAGTATATAAACAGAATCTTATTTCAAAATACAACAGGCTATATAGTAGGAATATGGTTTAACCAGCCATACATAAAAAATAATTTTAAGGTAGGGCAGAATGTATATCTGTATGGAAAAATATCCAGGAAAATGGGAGAGGTTCAGATTGTGGACCCCCAGTATGACAGGGATTATGAAGGTGCGGCAAAGGGCATAAGCCCCATCTATCCTACCAATAAACACATAACTCAAAACCAGCTTAGAAAGCTTTCTAAGCTGGCTCTTGAAATGCTGGACAGCCAGGTAAAGGAATATATGCCCACTGACATATTACATAAGCATAAGCTTATGGATATAAGAACAGCTATAAGAAATATCCATTACCCAGAGAGTATGGATGAGCTTAATAAAAGCATAAGAAGGCTTAAGTTTGATGAACTTTTACTTCTGGAGCTTGGACTAATGAGGTCTAAGGAAGAGTTTGAGGAATCTGATGGAGCTTTTGCCATACCTATATGTAGCCAGATGGTTGAGTTTAAGGAAAAGCTGCCTTTTCAGCTGACAGGAGCCCAGTCTAGAACTGTAAGAGAGGTGCTCCGGGATATGAAGCAAAATAAACCCATGAACCGGCTTGTTCAAGGAGATGTAGGTTCCGGAAAGACAATGGTGGCAGCCATTGCACTTTTTAATGCAGCTATGAATGGCTTTCAGGGAGCATTAATGGCACCAACTGAAATACTGGCAGAGCAGCATCATGAATCCTTATGTTCCCTTGTAGGACCATGGGGTGTGGAGACAGCACTTCTTACAGGAAGTACTACCAAAAAAGAAAAAGAGCACATTTTGGAAGAAATAGCCAGTGGAAGAATAAAAATAATTATAGGAACCCATGCACTTATACAGGAGAATGTAGAGTTCAGTTGTTTGGCACTGGTAATTACTGATGAACAGCATAGGTTTGGAGTAAGACAGAGGGCAGTGCTTAAGGAAAAGGGTGGCAATCCTCATGTCTTGGTAATGACTGCAACTCCTATACCAAGAACGCTGGCTATATTTATGTACGGAGATATGGATATATCAATAATAGACGAACTTCCTCCGGGAAGGCAGAAGGTGGACACTTATTTTATGCGCCCTACCATGAGAAATAAGGTATATGGATTTGTAAAGGAGGAAATAGGTAAGGGAAGGCAGGCATATGTGGTATGCTCTTTGGTGGAGGAATCAGAGAAGCTTGAGGCTGAATCCGCAGTGGAGATGCAGGAGATGCTCAAGGAGGAATATTTCATGGACTTCCAGGTTGGACTACTTCACGGGAGGATGTCTCCTGATGAAAAAGAGGAGGTCATGAAAAGCTTTAAGGAAGGAAAAATAAATATACTGGTTTCAACAACTGTAATAGAGGTTGGTGTAAATGTGCCCAATGCAACAATAATGGTTATAGAAAATGCAGAAAGGTTTGGACTTGCACAGCTCCATCAGCTGAGAGGTAGGGTTGGAAGAGGACAGCATAAGTCCTATTGCATATTGGTTTCAGATGGTAAGACTAGGGAAGCTTGTGAGAGGCTCAATGTTCTCACCAGAACAAATGATGGTTTTGAAATTGCCGAAAAGGACATGGAGCAGAGAGGAACGGGAGAGTTTTTTGGACTCAGGCAGCATGGACTTCCAGAGCTTAAGCTGGCTGACATAATGAAGGATATGGATATTTTAAAGGAAGCCAGAGATTCAGCAAGGAGCATACTTGATTTAGGTATGGAAAGAAATGAGTATAGAGAAATAATGAAGGAAGTGGATTATAAATTCGACTCAAATATCGACAGCAAAACTTTTAATTAACAAAAATACCATTAAAAAATACAATTTACATCAAATTCTTGTTTAAAACTTGTTATAATGGATAAATTAATAACAAGTAATTAAACAGGAGGTGAAATGTATGAATACAGGAAGGAATCAGAATGTAGTTCCAGAGGCAAAGCATGGACTTGAGCAGTTTAAGCTTGAGGTAGCCAGTGAAATAGGACTGAGCAACTATGCACAGACCGATAAGGGAAACCTGACTTCAAGGGAAAACGGCAGCGTAGGCGGCTATATGGTTAAGAAGATGGTTGAATCCTATGAAAGAGGATTAACTGGAAGATAGTAAATTAAATAATAAAAAGGAGCTGCAGCTTTTGCAGTTCCTTTTTAAGCTGTATGGAATGTAATGTTATAAAATATCATACATTCCAGCCACTAATTACCTGAATATTAAAAACGTAAAGAGGCAAATTAATAATACAAACACAAACAGGAGGTGAAATACATGGATACAGGAAGGAATCAGAAGGTAGTTCCAGAAGCTAAGCATGGCCTTGATATGTTTAAAGAAGAGGTAGCCAGCGAAATAGGAATGAGCAACTATGCACAGACCGATAAGGGAAACCTGACTTCAAGAGAAAATGGCTACGTAGGTGGCTATATGGTTAAGAAGATGGTTGAATCCTATGAAAGAGGCCTTACTGGAAAGTAAACTCATATAAATAAAAGAAAAAGGGGTGCAGATGCATCTCTTTTTCTTTTGCTTATTAAAGTGTTTGATATGGCCGCTCAATAAGAAATTATATATTTATTATATTAAAAATATTTATATAGTGTAAAACAGGTATAAAATATGATAAAATATACCATATTGAGGAGGTATAGTATGAGGATAATAACTGGTATAGCAAAAGGGCGCAGAATAGAAGCGCCTGAAGGTGAAGGTACCAGGCCTACCGCTGATAAGGTAAAAGGGGCCCTTTTTAATATATTACAAACAAAAGTGATAGATGCTACAGTTCTAGACATGTTTTCTGGGACAGGGAATCTAGGATTGGAGGCATTGAGCCGAGGTTCCAGAAACTGTATATTTATTGAAAAGGATCATAAAGCCTTCACAATTTTAAAAAAGAATATAGAATCATTAGGATTCCAGGAAAGCTGTGAAGCATACAGGCAAGATGCTTTTACAGCCATAGAAAAGCTAAGCAGAAGAAATATATTTCCGGATATTATATTCTTGGACCCTCCATATGGCAAGGAAATGATTATTAAGGCTATAGAAGAAATATCAAGGCTCGAAATCCTGGAACACAATGGTATAATAGTTTCTGAACATGATGAGACTGACAACCTGCCTGAGAGAATAGGTGGAATTGAAGCATACAGAACTGAGAAATATGGAAGGACTAGACTTACCTTCTGGAAGAATGAGAGGAAATAATAAAATGGGAAAAATTGCAGTTTATCCAGGAAGCTTTGACCCTATTACCAATGGTCACCTTGATATAATTGAGAGATCATCAAAAATATTTGATAAGCTTATAGTTGGAATACTAAGAAATCCAGACAAAAAAAACCCGCTTTTTGATGTAGATGAGAGGATTGAACTTATAAAGAAAGCTACAGCACATATTAAAAATGTTGAGATTGAAAGCTTTGATGGATTGCTAGTAAATTATATGAAAAGCCATAATGCCAGTGTTATAATCAAGGGCCTTAGGGCAGTATCGGATTTTGAATATGAGCTTCAGATGGCTCATGTTAACCATAAGCTTGCGCCTAATGTAGAAACGCTTTTTATGATGACCAGTGCACAGAGCTCCTTCTTAAGCTCAAGCATAGTAAAACAGGTAGGACAGTTTAAAGGCTGTATAAAAGGACTTGTGCCAGATACAATACTTGAGGATGTAATCAAACAGATAGAACAAAAATACAATAAATAAAGTAAACCCCGTTTAAAAGACTTTAAAGGTCTTTTGAACGGGATTTGTTTACTATGGAGCCCGTAAGGTTGACTATAAGTAGTAAAAGCAGAAGCATTTCAAAGGTCAGTGGGAATTTAGCTCCAGCTAAAAGCCATGCCGGCATTGCCGTGCCATATACAGGGAGCGAAAAAAGGTTAAGCTTAAGCATCAAAAGACATGACATGGCTGATAGCAAACCCTGTGTCACCTTAAATGCAGCGTATCGTTTGATTTTAATGCCTGTATGGGCTATAACAGTAGCAACCTGTCCTAATATAGATAGTCCTCCGAAGCCTATAACAAAGCTTATAACCATAAGCTTAAGCTCCATGGGCAGTATGCTTAATGAAATAATACTAGAACCACTTGAAATTTCCAAACAGCCCTGGAGAAGGAAGGATAAAAGCTTCCCGCCAATACCAGGAAGGAACGTAAAAGAGAAAAAGCTTATTTTATTAAGCAAAGCGATTATAACACTGAACAGTATGATATATCCCCCAATAAAGCCACAGGTAACAAGGGAGGAGGAAATGGATGATCCGAGCATCTGTGAAGGGTCAAGTGCTGTTTTAGATTCCATATGGCTGCTCAGTGCACTGTTGGTATGGGTTTTGTGAAAAACAATATTATACATAATTCCATTTAGAATGGCTCCGCATATATGGCTGACAAAAAGCACATACCCTGCAGGAGGGCTTTTTAGCATTCCTGTACCAACAGCACCAATAATAAACAGAGGCCCTGAGGTACTGCTGAAGGATAGTATCCTCTGGCCCTCCTCTGAGGAAATCTGTCCTGATTTTATTAGTGAGGAGGTTATCCGGGCCCCTGAGGGATAGCCGGAAAAAATGCTCATAATAAAAGCATATGCACCATACCCAGATGAATTGAATAGAAGCTTTGAAAGTGGTGAGAAAACATAGCTTATATTTTTTGGAACATCCAGTGCAACCATCATATCGTTAAGAATGAAGAAGGGTAGAAGGGATGGGACTACAACAAAAAGCCAGAGGTTTATACCTTCCCTTGCAGAGTTCAGTGATTCGGAAGGAAACATAATAATTATTATGGCAACAGAAATCAGTAAAAATCCCGTCCATAGCCTTTTTTTTGATGAAAATATTATGAAAAGCACACATGCCGAGAGAATGGCACTGAAAAAATAATACATATCTTTTTTATCCCTAAAGTACTTTGTATATAGTTATTATTCCTTGGGTATCAATATGACTTATATATAAATAAACAGCCTCAGATTATTACTGGAGGGGCTTTAAGGTCTTCTCTGGCAGTTTTAAAGCTGGGATTTTTATAGCATAGGGAATATAAATCTGTTGCCAGTAAATCCAGCCTCATAAGCTCCTCATCCTTTGGGGATGGATTGGTTATAACAGGTATGTCTGAGATGGAATTAATAATGCTTAGAGCCTCTCTTCCTCTTGAATTAAAGCCCAACACTCTAATGTATGAGGGTGGTGACTTGACAAGGTATATTAACTCCTTGTTAATGTTAAAAAGGCTATAAAGCAGTATGCGCTGTATCCTGGTTGCTGGATAGCGCTTGTTTTTAACCTGTTCTATAAGCTGGTATACATCCCCACAATCCTGTGAAGCTCTTTTTATCCTATATTCAAGCCCCTCTCCTACGTCAGGAAGCTGTGAAAGCTGGGAGAGGGTTTTACTCCTTAGTGTAAAAAGTATTATATCTGAAAGATCACCAAGGGAGACCGGACCTTTCCCTTTCTCCTCAAGGCTTTGTATTGAAGAATATACGTATTCAGGAAGAGAATCCTTCACATTATGGGAGGCTATGTTTTTTCTTATGGCAGTAGCACTGGAGATACTACCTCCAAGTGAACTCTGGTTATATGAGCTTCCAATACGCTTTATTGTATATGGTACAATAGTGCTTCCAGTCCTTTTAAGTGCTTTCAGGTATTCTATTGATAATATGTTGTTGGAGGAGGACAAGGACTCTGTTAGTGGATATCCCACCAAACCGGCATATTCCTTCAAAGCCTTTTCTCTTGCAGAAGGAAAGGATATACCTGTCTTCATACTGCTTTTTAGCAGTCTTTTGTATTCTTCTGGTTCCCTGCAGAGTATATCCGCTATAAAGGATAGCTCGTCTATGGAGCCTGCCTCACTGCCGAAGCATATTGAGTTAACAATCTTTGTTGAATCAAGAAGTGATACTCCACCAAATGCAAAGCCTTCAGCGCTGCTTATAGAATATATAAGTGGCAGTTCAAGCACCAGATCAACACCAGATTGAAGTGCAAGAGAACATCTGGTGTGTTTATCAATAAATGCAGGTTCGCCTCTCTGTACGAAATTTCCGCTCATAACAGCAACCAAGGTATCACAGTGTGTTATTTCACGAGTTTTATTTATATGAAATATATGTCCGTTATGAAGAGGGTTATATTCTACAATAATACCAGCTGCATTCATGCTTATTCCTCCTAAATATTTTAATCAAACAAGGTAAAAAATTTAAAGTTTTGTTGATTTTTATACTTCGAGCAGGAATTTAAAGCTTTTTTGCGAAGTACAAAAAATTGTGGTAAAATAAAAATAATGTCCTGCTAACAATAAACATTATGCCACTTACCTGGTGGAAGTGGCAAGAGTAACAATGATAAAGCTTATAAACATTTATATATTGAATGTCTTAGGTATGCTTTATGTTGTTGAACCAGTTTATTATATTTTTTAATAATATCAAAGGGGAGATTAAATTATGGGATTTATGGACAAAATAAAACAGCGTGCAAAGGAGAGCATTAAAACAATAGCTCTTCCAGAGGGGAGCGAGCCTAGAACTGTCAAGGCAGCAGAGATAATACATAAGGAGGGACTTGCTAATGTAGTACTTCTTGGCTGTCCTGAAAAAATTGCTGAAGTTGCTAAGAGTGAGGGTGTATGCCTTGATGGCATAAAAATAATTAACCCTGAGTCCTCAGAAAAATTTGAGGAATATGCTGAAAAATTCTACGAACTTAGGAAGAAGAAAGGTGTAACCCTGGAGCAGGCAAGGGAAACAATTAAAGACGAGATATACTTTGGAACTATGATGGTAAAAATGAAGGATGCTGATGGAATGGTTTCAGGAGCCATACATTCAACAGGAGATCTTTTAAGACCTGCTATGCAGGTAATAAAGACTGCTCCTGGAATATCCATTGTTTCAAGTGTATTTGTTATGGAGGTTCCAAACTGCCAATATGGTGATAACGGACTGTTTATATTCGGTGACTGTGCAGTTAACCCATGCCCAACTGCAGAGGAACTGGCTGCTATAGCTATTGCAAGCTCAAAGACTGCAAAGGTATTATGCAACATGGATTCAAGGGTTGCTATGCTGTCCTTCTCCACAAAGGGAAGTGCAAAGCATGATTTGGTTAATAAGGTTTCTGAAGCAACAAGAATAGCAAGAGAGCAGGCCCCAGAGCTGGCAATAGATGGAGAACTCCAGCTTGATGCCGCACTTGTTCCTAAGGTTGCAGAGCTTAAGGCAAAGGACAGCAATGTGGCTGGAAAGGCTAATGTACTTATATTCCCAGACCTTCAGGCTGGTAATATAGGTTATAAGCTTGTTCAGAGACTTGCAAACGCTGAGGCTGTTGGACCTATATGCCAGGGCTTTGCTGCTCCTGTAAATGATCTTTCAAGAGGCTGCAGTGTGGAGGATGTAGTTAATGTTGTTTCTATAACTGCAGTACAGGCACAGGGAGTAAGCCTGTAAGCAAAAGCTTTTTGGCTTAATGATAATAATTTCAACTAAGAAAGGAAGAATACAATGAAAATACTTGTTATTAACTGTGGAAGCTCTTCACTTAAGTACCAGCTTATCGATATGGCAGATGAGAGCGTGCTTGCAAAGGGCTTGGTAGAAAGAATAGGAATTGAGGGCTCAGTGCTGACCCACAAGCCTGCCGGAAAGGATAAGGCAGTTATACAGCAACCCATGAATGACCATAAGGATGCAATAAAGCTTGTTCTTGATGCTCTAGTTGATCCTGTACATGGTGTAATAAAATCCATGAGTGAGGTTTCTGCTGTAGGACACAGGGTTGTGCATGGAGGAGAAAAGTATGCCAAGTCAGTTCTTATTGATGACAGTGTGATGAAGGCACTTGAGGAATGCACAAAGCTTGCACCACTCCACAATCCTCCTAACATAATTGGAATTAATGCGTGCAGAGCGCTTATGCCAGGTGTTCCTATGATAGCTGTTTTCGATACAGCCTTCCATCAGACCATGCCGAAGAAATCCTACATATATGCACTTCCATACGAGCTTTATGAGAAGCATGGAGTAAGAAGATATGGCTTCCATGGTACTTCCCATAAGTATGTATCAGGACTGTGTGCACAGATGATGAACAAAAACATAGAGGACCTTAAGATAATAACCTGCCACCTTGGAAATGGAGCCAGCGTTGCTGCAATTTGTAACGGAAAGGTTTTAGATACAAGCATGGGCTTTACTCCACTTGAGGGACTGGTTATGGGAACAAGATGCGGAGATATGGATCCGGCAATCGTTACCTTCCTCCAGGATGAAGCAGGAATGACATCTAAGGAAGTAAACAATCTAATGAACAAACAGTCAGGAGTTTTGGGTATTTCTGGAGTAAGCAGTGACTTCAGGGATATTGAAGCAGCAGCAGAAAAAGGAAATGAAAGAGCTACCCTGGCCCTAGATATTTTCTACTACAGGGTAAAGAAGTATATCGGAGCCTATGCAGCAGCCATGGGTGGAGTAGATGCAATAGTATTTACTGCAGGTCTTGGAGAAAACTCACCTGAAACAAGGGAGGAAGTTTGCAAGGGACTTGAATTCATTGGAGTAAAAATAGATAATGAGAAAAACTGCCAAAGAGGAAAACAGATTGATATATCAGCAGAGGGCGCAGTAGTAAGGACCTTTATCATTCCAACAAACGAAGAGCTTATGATAGCAAAGGATACAAGGGACATAGTATCTGCACTCTAATAACTTGATGTAAGAATAAGAGGGCATATGTATGCCCTCTTGCTATACTTCTGATTTACAATCAAGCAATCTTTGTTAGATTAGAAGCAGTATATACATTAACTGCTAAAATATGCTTGACTTTTTTGCTATATATTTATATAATTTATTTTGGCATTTAGTTTGAGGTGGTCAAATGAAAATCAATATATCTGACCTCTTACAGCAAAAGGTGGAAGTTACAGCTTTTGATTTTTATGCTGATAAAGAAGACCTTGATAGAGAGGGATTCAAAATCAGCCTAAAGAATAAGGCAAGAATTACTGGTGAAGCACACTATGACGGAGAGATAGTGAGCATTTCGGGTAGAATTGTCGGTGTTATGGCTGCAACATGCTCAAGATGTCTGAAGGTCTATGACTATAGTATTGATGTTGGCTTTGATGAGAAATTCTCAAAGGAAGAGCAGGAGGACGAGGATGTTTATCCTGTTATTAATTATGAGATTGACCTAAAGGACCTGGTAATTGACCAGATAATCCTGTCAATGCCTCTGAAAATGCTATGTAATGAAAACTGTAAAGGTATGTGTCCAAAATGCGGCTGCAATCTAAATGATAAGAGCTGCAGCTGCGATAGGAATATTGTTGATCCGAGATTTGCAGCACTTAAAGACCTTTTTAAGGATGATTAAGGAGGTGTAACAATGGGAAATCCTGCAAGAAGACATTCAAAAACAAGAAGAGATAAAAGAAGAGCACAGACTTATAAGCTTTCAGCTCCAGGAATGGTTGAATGCCCACAGTGTCATGAAATGAAGCTTGCGCACAGGGTATGTGCCAGCTGTGGATATTATAAGAACAGAACAGTTGTTGAAAAGTAGTTTATATGAGGCTGTTACATTTTGATTTTAAATCTAAATGTGACAGCCTTTCTGTTTTGTTAAAATGTTTTAGTTGATTTATAAGCTTTTATTTATTACACTTTATTGTAACAGGGAGGTGCTAGTGTGAGGATAATAATTGACGCCATGGGCGGTGACAATGCTCCTGAGGAAATAGTAAAGGGGGCTATGCTTGCAGCAGAGGAGTATAGCTGCAGTATTACCCTTGTAGGTCTCAGGGAGAGTATAGAAAAGGTATTAAAAGAACAAGGAGCCGCTGTAGATGACTTTGAAATTGTGGATGCTACCCAGGTAATTACCAACGATGAATCACCTACTGAGGCAATAAGAAAGAAAAAAGACTCATCTCTTGTTGTAGGACTTGAACTGCTAAGGGATGGAAAAGGAGACGCATTTATATCTGCTGGAAGTACTGGTGCTGTACTGACAGGGGGAACTCTTGTTGTAAGGAGAATAAAGGGGATTTACAGGCCGGCTATATGTCCTGTAATTCCTGGAAGGAGAAAGCCCTTTCTTCTTATGGATGCTGGAGCAAACGCTGACTGCAAGAGTCAGTATATACAACAGTTTGCAATTATGGGAAGTATATATGCAGAACATGTTCTGAAAAGAGAGAAGCCACAGGTTGCCATTGTTAACATAGGCTCAGAAGAGGAGAAGGGTTCCAAATTCGTAAAGGAATGTTATGGGATGCTAAAGAATACCCCTGTTAATTTTAAGGGAAGCATAGAAGGCAGGGAGATACCTAATGGGGATGTAGATGTGGTGGTAACCGACGGTTTTACAGGAAATGTGATTCTAAAGCTGTTTGAAGGAACTGTAGAGACCATATTTTCTGTACTTAAGGCTGGCATAATGTCCTCATTAAAGACAAAGGTAGGAGGCATGCTTTTAAAACCGGTTTTTAAAAGCTTTAAAAAGACATATGATTATACTGAGCATGGAGGAGCAGTGCTTCTGGGCTTGAATGCACCAGTAATAAAGGCACATGGAAGCTCCAATGCCAAGGCCATAAAAAACGCAGTAAGACAGGCTATAAGCTGTGCTCAGGGAAATATAACCCAGGTAATCAGAACTGCCATTGAACTACAATTAAACGACGAAAAGCTGGAAGAAGAATAAAATGTAGTTATAAATACAATTGAATTAATATTTATTGTTGACGATAGAGGTGTTATGTAATATATTATATTTGGATTGATTGAAGGGAGGTGAGTTTATGATATTTGAAAAGATAAAGGAAATTATTTCAAATATTCTTGGTGTTGAATCTGATGAGGTAACTATGGAAGCATCATTTCAAGATGACCTGGGAGCAGATTCCCTCGATGTTGTTGAACTTATAATGGACTTACAGGAGGAATTTGGCCTGGAAATACCCGATGAAGAGGCTGAAAAAATTAAAACAGTAGGAGACGTAGTAGATTACATAAAGGAACATACTGATATGTAGAAGCAAATTACCATCTTTCAATAATATCTTAGAGCATAATGTATTGTGGTTTAGATAAACTATATGTAAGGGAGGCGGAGGTCCATCAGGATTTTCAGCCTTCTTTTATATGAACAAGTGATTGTTTATGTGTGTTATTACAACGTTGATACTGCACATATACAATCACAGATGGAGGAAGACAATGAATGAGGATAGAAAGAACGATCTTGAGAAGTTTCAGGAGATAATAGGGGTTAAATTTAAAAATATTAGGCTTATTGATGCAGCACTTACCCATAGCTCCTATGCAAACCAATATGGATTAAGCTATAACCACCATAATGAAAGACTGGAGTTCCTGGGGGATTCGGTGCTCAGCATAGTGGTAAGTGAGTATTTGTATAAGAAGTACAAGGTAAAGCCAGAGGGGAAGCTTACCAAAATACGTGCGTCTATTGTGTGTGAGAGCTCACTGGCTGAAACTGCAAAGAGAATAAATATTAATCAGTATATCAGAATAGGGAAGGGCGAGGAGCTTTCAGGAGGAAGAAACAAGGACTCAATGTTAGCGGATGCCTGTGAGGCAGTAATAGCTGCCATATACATGGATCAGGGCTATGAAGCAGCAAAGGGCTTTGTTCTGGGCTTTATGCAGGATATAATTGATGAATCCGGAAGGGAAAAGAATAATCATGATTATAAAACTACTCTTCAGGAAAAGGTTCAGAAGCTTTTGCTTGGTGAGATAAAGTATGAAGTTACAGGAGACTGGGGACCTGACCATGAAAAAACCTTCCAGATAGAGGTGTCAGTTAATGGTAGAACACTGGGCTGTGGACAGGGTAAAAGCAAGAAGGAGGCCCAGCAGTCAGCAGCCAGGGAAGCACTAAAGGAGCTGAAAAAGAGCTGATGGGAAAGAAACATTATATAATTCCTATATTTGTACCACACAAAGGTTGTCCTCATGACTGCATATTCTGCAACCAGAAAAGGATAACTGGAACCGAAGGGGAAAATGTAGATGCGGGCATTGTGGAAAAAACTATAAATGAATATTTGCAAACTATAAACAGTGAGAGTGCATTTATAGAGGTATCCTTTTTCGGAGGAAGCTTTACAGCAATTCCAATGGATTACCAGAATGAACTTATGGGGCCTGCTCAAAATGCCCTACAGGAAGGGAAGATTAATGCCGTAAGGCTTTCTACCAGGCCTGATTATATAAATGAAGCTATACTGGATAACCTTAAAAACCATGGTGCATCCATAATTGAGCTGGGGGTGCAATCCCTGGATGAGAAGGTACTGGGGGCATCTGGAAGAGGACATTCCGCTGAGGATGTGTATAAGGCTTCAAGGCTTATAAAAGAGAAGGGCTTTGTACTTGGACATCAGCTTATGCTGGGGCTCCCTTTAGACAGTCAGGAAAAGGACATTGACAGTGCAAAAAAAAGCATCTCTATGAAACCGGACATATGCCGCATATACCCAACTCTTGTGGTAAAAAATACTCCTATGGAGGATTTATACTATAAGGGTAAATATAAGCCATATAGCCTTGATGAGGCAGTTGAGATAGGCAAGAAGGTATATTCACTATATTATGCCAGTGGTATCCCTGTAATAAGGGTAGGACTGCAGCCTACAGATAATATAAATATTAATGGAGATATAGTGGCAGGTCCCTTTCATCCATCCATAAGAGAGCTGGTGGAGGGAAGCTTGCTTAATGATATGGTATATGAAGTCTTAAGCGAGAGAGATGGGGATTGGGAGCTTCATATAAACCCGAGATACATATCGAGGCTTTATGCCGATAAAAAAAGGTATTTTAAGAAGCTGGTGGAAAAACTTTATAAAAATAAAATAAGGGTTATATGTGATAAAACTGTTCCTTTGGAAGAGATATTACTTAAGCAGGGAAGCCATGAAACTAAACTTTTCCTTGGAACATATATGAAAAAAAGTGCCAGCAAGCTTTAACTCACCAGAAAAATAAATAATGGTATAAAAAAGTTTATTACAATAAAAAGTTTATATAGTCAAGAATTAACATAATATGACACAGATGATATGGTTAACATCTTTATTAAAGTGATTATATAGCTGTAATATAAAGAAGTATGTCGAGCTAACAATTCTTTAAGATGGAAAATTAAAGAAGGAATTTCCACAATATCGTAGAATAGTATATATATAACACACAAAGTGTAGTAGGAGGAGATATTGATGGAAATACTAAAGGTATCAGCACAATCTCAGCCCAAAGCAGTAGCAGGAGCATTAGCGGCGGTTTTAAGAGAAAGATCGGCTGCAGAGGTACAAGCAGTTGGGGCAGGAGCTGTAAATCAAGCAGTAAAGGCTATTGCTATTACAAGAGGATTCGTAGCACCCAATGGAATCGATTTGGTTGTTATTCCTGCTTTCTCAGAAATACAGATAGAGGGAGAGGAAAGAACAGCAATAAAATTTATTGTTGAACCCAGATAGTAATTAGGGGTGCAGCTTTCATTGTTGCACCCATTAATTTTGTCTTAAAATAAAGTTGACAATAATATATATATTTCTTAAAATTTAATAGGAAGATGCAGGGATTTATCCACCCGGGTAAATCCTTTTTAATATATTTTTAACTTTGCCACGTATTGGATGAGACGTTAAAGGGGTGTTACTTTTGTATTTAAAAAGACTGGAGATAAAAGGGTTTAAGTCTTTTGCAGATAAAATTGACCTGGATTTCAACAAGGGAATTACAGCTGTTGTAGGGCCTAATGGAAGCGGAAAAAGCAATATTGCCGATGCCATAAGATGGGTGCTGGGTGAGCAGAGCGCAAAGTCCCTCAGAGGTGGCAAAATGGAGGATGTTATATTTTCAGGCACAGAGAATAGGAAGGGCCTGGGATGTGCAGAGGTATCTCTTACCATTGACAACTCCACAGGAGAACTTCCTGTAGATTTTACAGAGGTAACGGTGACAAGGAGACTGTATAGGTCTGGAGATAGCGATTATCTTGTCAACAATACCTCATGCAGGCTTAAGGATGTGCTTGAGCTTTTTATGGACACAGGTATTGGTAAGGATGGATACTCCCTTATAGGACAGGGAAAGATAGATGAGATAATAAGTACAAGGTCTGAAGACAGAAGAGAGCTGTTTGAAGAAGCAGCAGGAATAGTAAAGTATAAGACCAGGAAGCTGGAGGCAGAAAGAAAGCTGGAGAATACAAGGCAGAATCTATTAAGGGTTACTGATATTATACAGGAGCTTGAGGAACAGATTGAGCCCCTGAAAATGCAGTCACAGACAGCAAGAAAATATCTGGAGTTGAAGGAAGAGCTTAAGTGTATTGAAATCAGTTCGCTACTTAATACCTATGATTCATCAAAGAAAAAGCTTGATAAACTCATTTGTGAACTGGAGGAGATAAACGCATCACAGAGGGAGCATGAGAACAGGAAAAGCAGCATTTCTGATGCTATAGTAGAGCTTAAGAAAGCTTCAGAGCAGCTACAGACAATGCAGGATGAGGTTTCCTCCTCAAGACTTCAGCTGGAAAAGTCCATGGAGAACAAGCAGGGCCAGCTGGAGCTAATAAAGGAAAGGCGGGAAAACTTCCACAAAGAAATAAACCGCCATGAAAATGAAATTAAATCGGAAACCGATTATATATCAACTCTTCAGGATGAACTGGAGGAATGCAGCAGAGAAAGAAAAGATCTGGACACATTGATTACTAATGAAAAGGACCAGCTGAATCATGTTGAGGGCGATTTTTCTGCCATCAGTGATACCTGCAGCGACTATGAAAATAGAATTGAATGTGGTAAATCCGACACCATACAGCTGCTAAGCAGCATATCTGAAAATAAAAATAAAATAAGCTCTGCAGAGATAATGATGAACAACCTTAAAGTCAGAAGGGAACAGCTGGATAGGGATAAGGATACCAGGCTTGTTAAGATACAGGAGATTAAGGATAAGACAGTTCAGCTGGGAATACAGGCAGAAGAATTTAAAAAGCAGCTGGAGATTACCAAAGGAAAAAAGGCAGAGAATGAAGGTGCTACGGCTGAAGGTGAAAGAAAGAGCCGGGAGCTGCTACGTTTAAAAAACAGCTGCTTTGAGGAGTTGAAGGTGCTTGAGGCCAGGCACAGGACATTATGCGAGCTTGAGAAAGAGATGGAAGGCTTTAACAGGGCTGTTAAGTCTGTGCTTTCCAATTACAAGGATAACTGGACAGTCATAGGGTCAGTAAGCGATATAATACAGGTGCCATCAGGATATGAAACAGCCATAGAAACTGCTTTAGGTGCTGCAGTACAGAATATAGTTGTTGACAATGAGGATACAGCCTCTGCAATGATAGACTATCTTAAAAGAAACAAGCTGGGCAGGGCAACCTTCCTTCCACTGACTACCATAAAGCCCAGGGAGGCTGGAATACATGCTAAGGTATCCAATATAAAGGGCTATCTGGGAACCGCAGACAGGCTGGTATCCTATGATAAAAAATTCCGTAGTGTGGTTTCAAATCTTTTGGGAAGGGTTATTATATGCAGCGATCTAAACTGTGCCAGGACTATAGCTAAGGCAAGCGAGTATTCAATAAGAATTGTTACCCTTGAAGGGGATATAATAAATGCCGGTGGTTCATTTACAGGAGGAAGTACCAACCTTAAGAACACTGGAATAATATCCAGAAGAAATGAAATTAATAATTTAAAACAGCTTCTTAAAGAGAAAAAAGAAAATCTGTCTAGTGCAGAGGAGTGCATTGCAGCAAACCAGAAGGAGCTTGAAAAGCTGAAGGATACGCTTAAGTCCTTAGAGCTTAGACTTCAGAGCCTGACTATAGAAAAACAGAAAACAGAAGGCCTTATACAGTCCTATGAAAGAGAGTCCTTAAGCTTTGAGGATGGACTTAAGGATATAGATCTAGAAAAAGAGCAGTTGGAGATAGAAGTCAGTAAAAGCTGTGATAGCATAAAGAAATATACAGTCCTTTTAGATGAAGTAAAAGAGAGCCTCAAGATAAAGGAGAAGGAGGTAGCAGGGCTGCAGGAGGAGTATAAGAGCTATCAGGAAAAAAGAGAAAGCTTGTCACAGAGGCTTACCTCTATAAAGGTAAGCCTGGCAGAAAAAACAAAATCTCTGGAAGCCATTGATGACAGGTTATATAAGTTGAACAGTGAAAGAGAAAACCATATAGAAAAAATAGCTGAGCATAAAAAAGAAATAGAGCAGAGAAATAAAGAAATACTGGACGCTGCAGCAATTTTTGAAAATCTGCAGAAGGAGCTTGAATCTGCAGCCAGGTCCGTGGAAGATGTAAGGAGAAGACAGGAGGAGATGGAGGGCAGACGCAGGGAGCTTAAGCTGAAGCTGGATGAAAATGAAAAACAGCTAGTAGATAGCGAGGAAAGCATAAGCGGAATAGTTGCCTCCTGCCATAAACTTGAACTGTCAAAGGCCAAGGTTGAAGGCGATACTGAAAATGTAATAAGCAAGCTTTGGGAAGAATATGAGCTTAGTGTGCCGCAGGCTCAAAAATACAGAAACCAGGAAATAGGAATAGGTGAGGCAAACCGCAGGGTACAAGAACTGAAATCCGCCATTAAGGAGCTTGGAGATGTAAATGTTAACTCCATTGAGGAGTATAAGAGAGTTATGGAAAGGCATAGCTTCCTTTCCAGCCAGAAGGAGGACCTTAACCATGCGGAAGGCTCCCTTGTGGATATAATTGATGAGATAACTGTAAGGATGAAAAAGCAGTTTCAAGAGGGATTTAAGATAATAAGGGAAAACTTTAACTATACCTTCAGGCAGCTTTTTGGAGGTGGAGTGGCTGACCTTAAGCTGGAGGGTGATGACATACTCAGCTCAGGCATTGACATTATAGTACAGCCTCCGGGAAAGAAGCTCCAGAGCCTCACACTGCTTTCAGGAGGAGAAAAGGGACTGGCAGCTATAGCATTGGTGTTTGCTATACTAAAGATGAAGCCTACCCCGTTCTGTGTGCTAGATGAAATTGAGGCAGCGCTTGATGATGCTAATGTAAGCAGGTTTGCAGATTTTGTAGAGGCCTATTCGTCGAATACCCAGTTCATAATGATTACACATAGGAAGGGTACCATGGCTGCAGCCGATTGCATGTATGGAGTTACAATGGAAGAAAAGGGAGTATCAAAGCTCCTATCGCTAAAGCTTAATCAGCATAAAGGAGGAAAAGAAATTGGGATGGCTTGATAGACTTAAGGAAGGGCTTTCGAAAACAAGAAACAGCATAAGTGATAAAATGGACAGCATATTATCTATTGGGAGAAAGGTAGATGAGGAGCTGTATGAAGAGCTTGAGGAAATACTTGTAACCTCGGATATAGGAGTTAAAACCTCAGTTGATATAATCTCAGAGCTGAGAAAAAGGGTAAAAGATAGAAAAATATCCGATGGGGCCCAGGTAAAGGAGGTCCTTAAGGAAATAATGGTAGAGCTTATGGGAGGGGAAAAGAGAAATATACTTCCCAAGAAAACTCCGGCAGTTTATATGGTGGTTGGAGTAAACGGAGTTGGAAAGACTACATCCATAGGAAAAATGGCTTATTACCTTAGGAACAATGGATATAAGGTTATGCTTGCAGCAGGTGATACATTCAGGGCAGCTGCAATAGACCAGCTGGAGGTTTGGGGGCATAGGTCAGGAGTTGATGTAATTAAGCATCAGGAGGGTGCAGACCCGGCAGCTGTTATATTTGACGCTATACAGTCTGCAAAGGCTAAGAAAACAGATGTACTTATCTGTGATACTGCTGGAAGGCTGCACAATAAAAAGAACCTTATGGAGGAGCTCAAGAAGATAAACCGCATTCTTGAAAGGGAATATCCTGAGGCAGACAAAACCACACTGCTTGTACTTGATGCAACCACCGGACAGAATGCCTTAATACAGGCAAAGGAATTTGCACAGGCGGCCGATGTTAATGGACTTGTGCTTACAAAGCTAGATGGAACGGCCAAGGGAGGAGTTGTGGTTGCCATAAACCACGAAATGTCCATACCTGTAACCATGATAGGAGTAGGAGAAGGAATGGATGACCTTCAGGAATTTGATCCTAAAGCATTTGTGGATGCTATATTATAAAAATTACCACAGGGTGTTAAGTGAAAATACTTGACACCTTTATAAGGTTCTGCTATTATTAGTTAGGATGTGTTGACGATGGATAAAATAAGTGAAATAAACATGCTTCTTGACTTCTATGGAGGACTGCTTACAGAGAGACAGCAGTATGTAATGGGATGCCATTACGAGGAGGATTTATCCTTATCAGAAATAGCCCAGGAGCTTAATGTATCCAGACAGGCAGCCTATGATATAATCAAAAGAAGCGAGAAGATACTAAGAGGCTATGAGCAAGAGCTTGGACTTTTAGAAAGGTTCCTGTCTCAGAAACAAAGACTTACAGACATCCGCCAGCTGCTGATAAAGCATGAGGATGATGTGGATATCAGAACCGCAATTAATATGATAGATGATTTATTAGAAGCATAACAGGAGGGTGTTATATGGCTTTTGAGGGACTTTCTTCAAAGCTTCAGGAAACCTTCAGAAAGCTGAAGGGAAAAGGAAAGCTATCGGAAAAGGATTTAAAGGATGCTATGAGGGAGGTTAAGCTGGCCCTCTTGGAAGCGGATGTTAACTACAAGGTAGTTAAGGACTTCATAAATTCCGTTACTACAAGAGCGGTAGGCCAGGAGGTGATGGAAAGCCTCACCCCCGGACAGCAGGTAATAAAGATAGTAAATGAAGAACTCATTTCATTAATGGGAAAGAGTGAAAGCAAGCTTAACACGGCTCCACAACCGCCCACAGTAATTATGCTGTGCGGACTTCAAGGAGCAGGTAAGACTACGATGGCTGCAAAGCTATCAAAGCATCTTATAAAGCATAATAAGAAGCCTCTGATGGTGGCTGCTGACATATACAGGCCTGCAGCTATAAAACAGCTTCAGGTGCTTGGTTCACAAATAGATGTTCCGGTGTTTACTCTTGGAGATAAAATCAGTCCTGTGGATATAGCAAGAGGCGGAATTGAGAATGCAAAGAAGACCGGAAGGGATTATGTAATAATCGATACTGCAGGAAGGCTTCATATAGACGAGGTCCTCATGGAGGAGCTGAAGCAGGTAAAGGAGGCGGTACAGCCTCAGGAGATACTGCTTGTAGTGGATGCCATGACAGGACAGGATGCAGTTAATGTGGCAGAGCACTTCAATGATATGCTGGATATAAGCGGAGTAATACTTACAAAGCTTGATGGAGACACCAGAGGCGGCGCAGCCATATCTGTAAAATCTGTGACTGGAAAGCCTATTAAATTTGCTGGCATAGGTGAGAAGATTTCAGACCTTGAGGTGTTCCATCCTGAAAGGATGGCCTCCAGAATACTTGGAATGGGTGATGTACTAAGCCTCATTGAAAAAGCCCAGGAAAATCTGGACATGAAAAAGGCAGAAGATCTTTCAAAGAAGCTGATGAGCCAGCAGTTTACACTGCAGGATTTTCTTGAACAGATGCAGCAGATGAAAAAGATGGGTCCAATGAAGGACCTGATAAAGATGATACCTGGCATAGATGCATCAAAGCTTGGAGATGTTGAAATAAACGAGAAAGACATGGCCCATCAGGAGGCCATAATAAAATCCATGACCATGAAGGAAAGACAGAGCCCGTCAATAATAAATGCCAGCCGCAAAAAAAGAATTGCAGCAGGCTCGGGAACCTCCATACAGGATGTAAATAAGCTGCTGCAGGGCTTTGAACAAACCCGTAAAATGATGAAGCAGTTTAGCGGTATGGAGAAAAACATGAAAAAAGGAAAGATTAAATTTCCTTTCTTTAAATAAACTAAAGTTTTAATCACTGTAAGGAGGTGAAAAACATGGCAGTTAAGATAAGATTAAGAAGAATGGGTGCTAAGAAAGCTCCTTTCTACAGAGTAATAGTTGCTGATTCCAGAACTCCAAGAGATGGAAGATTCATCGAGGAGCTCGGATACTACAATCCTATAACTGAGCCAGCAGATATAAAGATAGATGCTGAAAAAGCTAAGGAATGGATGTCAAATGGTGCACAGCCATCTGATACTGTAAGAAGGCTTTTCAAGAAGGCTGGAATTATAGAATAAACGGAGGTGCGTGATCATGCGCGAACTCGTTGAGGTAATTGCCAAGGCTCTTGTAGATGATCCGGATGCAGTGTCTGTAAATGAAATAGTAGGACAGCAATCCATTGTACTGGAGCTGAAGGTAGCAGCAGATGACATGGGAAAAGTAATAGGACGGCAGGGAAGGATTGCAAAGGCAATCAGAACTGTAGTTAAAGCAGCAGCAACCAAAGAAAATAAAAGGGTTGTTGTGGAGATAATATAAAAAGGGGGGTGTAGCAAAATGTATGCGTTTTGCACAGCCCCTTTTTACAATAAGGGTGGTTTGCAATGGTTGAATACCTAAAAATTGGGCAGATAATTAATACACATGGAGTAAAGGGTGAACTTAAGATATATCCCCTTACAGATAATATAAAGCGTTTTAAAGGCTTAAAACAGGTTTGGATGGAATTTCCCGAAGGATATAGGGCCATGAAAATTGAGGGTGTAAAATTTGTAAAGGAATTTCCAATTATAAAGCTTGAAAACATATCTACAATGAATGAGGCTGAAAAGCTTAGAAATCAATACATATACGTGGACAGGGAGAATGCAGTAAAGCTTCCTAAGGACACATATTTTATTGCTGACTTAATTGGCATACAGGTATTTACTGAGCAAGAAGGGCTACTGGGAACTTTAACTGATGTGATTTCCACAGGAGCCAATGACGTATATGAAATTACTCCATCAGAGGGAAAGAGCATTCTTATTCCTGCTATAGGTGATGTGGTTCTGAATGTTGATATTAATGGCCGTAGAATGGTAGTAAAGCTATTAGAGGGATTAGTATGATATTTGATGTACTGACTCTGTTTCCAGACATGTTTACAGTCTTTGACTACAGCATAATAAAAAGGGCAAGGGATAAGAGGATAATAACCATCAACCTGTATAATATAAGAGACTATACCACCAATAAGCATCGTAAAGTAGATGATTATCCCTATGGAGGAGGAGCAGGCATGGTTATGCAGGCAGAGCCTGTATATAATGCCGTAGACCATATTGAGTCTCTTTACGGATACAAGCCATATACAATACTCATGTCACCAAGAGGAAAAAGATTTACCCAGGAGGACGCCAAACGCTTAAGCTCCTTGAACCATATTTTATTTACATGCGGACATTATGAGGGTCTGGATGAAAGAATAAGCCCTCTAATTGATGAGGAGCTTTCCTTAGGGGACTTTGTTCTTACCGGAGGGGAGCTTGCGTGCATGACAATGATAGACTCCATATGCAGGATGGTGCCTCAGGTGCTTTCTTCATCTGAAAGCTTTGAGGAGGAATCCTTCTACTCGGGGCTTCTTGAATATCCGCAGTATACCAGACCAGAGGAATTCAGAGGCATGAAGGTTCCAGAGGTGCTGCTTTCCGGAGATCATGAGAAGGTGAGAAGGTGGAGAAGGGCAAGGTCCCTTAAGCTTACCATGGAGAGAAGACCAGACCTTTTAAAGGAACACGGCCTGACCCGGGAGGATGAAAAGCTTCTCAGGTGGCTCAAGGAATATGAGTATGAGAATAAAAAACCAGGGAATGATAAATAATTTTTATTGCCATAAAATTATTATTATGATATAATGTAATTCGTGTTAATACGGACGCTCCTCTGTAACTGGAATTGCATGAACGTCTATGAAAAGGGGTGAATATCAATGGACATAATAAGAGCTATAGAAGCTGAGCAGCTTAAGAGCGAGGTTACACCATTTAACGTAGGTGATACCGTAAAGGTACACGTAAAGGTTAAAGAAGGAACCAGAGAAAGAATCCAGATCTTCGAAGGCATCGTTTTAAAGAGACAGAACGGTGGACTGAGAGAGACCTTCACTGTTAGAAGGATTTCTTATGGCGTAGGAGTTGAAAAAACATTCCCGCTTCACTCCCCAAGAATCGAAAAGATTGAAGTCGTAAGAAGAGGAAAAGTAAGAAGGGCAAGACTTTACTACCTCAGAGGCAGAGTAGGAAAGGCTACAAAGGTCAAGGAAAGAATCGATTAATAAAGATAGGACTGCAGTGCAGTCCTATTTTTTATGGTGTTTGATTATATCAGGATTTCATAATAAAATAGAATATATGTACGTTACATATGAAGGAGGACACGCTATGAACATACAGTGGTATCCCGGGCATATGGCTAAAACCAGAAGAGAAATTCAGGAAACTGTAAAGATGGTAGATGTGGTAATTGAACTGCTGGATGCAAGAATCCCCTTAAGCAGCAAAAATCCAGACCTGGACAGCATGATCTCTGGAAAGCCTAAGCTTGTACTACTCAACAAGTGCGAACTGGCAGAGGAAGGTATAACCTCACAGTGGGTAAGATATTATAAGTCACAGGGTGCAGTTGCTTTAGCCATAGATTCTATAAGCGGGAAGAATATAAATAAAGTATTTCAGATGGCAAAGGAACTTGTAAGGGAAAAGCTTGAGAGAAAGGCAGAAAGAGGAATAGTAGGTAGACCTGTTAGGGCATTAGTGGCAGGTATACCTAATGTGGGAAAATCTTCATTTATAAATAAAATATCCTCCAGGGCAGGTACCAAAACTGGTGATAAGCCAGGAGTTACCAGGAGTAAGCAATGGATTAAGGTTAATAGAGAGTTTGAACTGCTGGATACCCCGGGCATACTCTGGCCTAAGTTTGATGATGAGCAGGTAGCCCTTCATCTGGCATATACAAGGGCAATAAAGGATGAAATACTGGATCCTGAGGAGCTTTCGATGAAGCTTCTGGAGGAGCTTGCCGTTCTAAAGCCTGATTCTTTGAAACTAAGGTATAAAATAGAGACAGAGGGAGCAGGGCTTGATATGCTAAATAAAGTAGGCTCAAGAAGGGGCTGTATTGTATCAGGGGGAGAGATAGATACATTAAGGGCAGCGGGAATAGTGCTGGATGATTATAGAAGCGGAAAGTTGGGAAAAATAACCTTAGAACTTCCGCCTGTGGAAAAAGAGGGGGACAATGGAAATGATGGGAAAGCTGAGCATTGATGAAATAGACAGCATTTTTACGGAATGCACTTATGAGGAGTTCCTTACAAAAAAAGAGCTTTTTAAGGATGATGGAAGAAAAAGCGTGGAGTCTCTTATTAAAAAATATGAAAGAGGATACCTTAAGGCCATAAAAGCCCAAGAAGAATATGAAAAAAGATGTGCCTTTGAAAACAAATTTGCAGCAGAAGGAATACTGCTGGTTGCAGGAGCTGATGAGGTAGGCAGAGGACCTCTTTCAGGACCAGTATGCTGTGGGGCTGTAATACTTGACAGGGGCATTCCAGTGCTTGGAGTCAAGGATTCCAAGAAGCTTTCTCATGCTCAAAGAGAGCTTCTTTCAGAGGAAATAAAGGAAAAGGCAGTAGCCTGGGCTTTAGGCAGTGCCAGTGTGCATGAGATAGACTCCATGAACATACTGAATGCCACTAAGCTGGCAATGAAAAGGGCTATAATGAAGCTGAACCCGTCTCCGCAGCATGTGCTAATAGATGCACTGCACCTGGAGGATATCCCATTTTCCCAGACGGCTATAATAAAGGGTGATGACCTATCAGTTTCCATAGGAGCGGCCTCAATAATTGCTAAGGTTGCCAGGGATAGGTATATGGAGGAAATATCAGAAAAATACCCTCAGTACGGTTTTGCATCAAACAAAGGCTATGGTACTGAGGAACACATAAGGGCTATAAAGGAATATGGACCATGTCCAATACATAGGAAGACATTCATTAAAAACTTCGTATAATCAGGAGGCAATATGGAAAATAACCATGAAACCGGAGCTGCCGGCGAGAAAATAGCCTGCCAGTATCTTATAGACCAGGGCTATTCCGTACTTGATAAAAACTGCAGATGTGGAAGAGGGGAAATAGACATAGTGGCCAGGGACGGGAGGCATATATGCTTTGTAGAGGTTAAGGCCAGACGTGACCTTAGGCACGGCTATCCACGGGAGGCAGTAGGCTCTTGGAAACAGCAGAAAATTAAAGGTAACGCCCAGCTATATATAATGAAAAACAGGCTTTATAACGAAAGCTTCAGGTTTGATGTGGTTGAGATAATGCTGAATGAGGATGATACCGCAAGGTCAATTGTACTCATAAAGGATGCATTTCAGTAAAGTGCTGAAGCTAATTACACATACAACAGGAGGAACTCTCATAAATGCAGATGCTCCTTTAAACCCATGTATAGCAAAAAATACCGTAAACTACCATAATAGAAAGCCATAAAAATTCGCTTTAGCATATTGACTTGTTAAAGCTGTGGTGTTAAAGTATTAATAACAAGTTAAACCGCTGATTAAGAGGAGTAGCCTTACTGACGGAGCTATCAGAGAGCCGACGATGGTGTGAATGCGGCAGCTATAGGTTTGGTGAATGGACTTATGAGGGTGAACCGAAACAACATGGAGTAGGGGAAACGTGAGCTGCACGTTACAGCAGATAGTGTATGTTAGTACATAAAAGAGCGCATTTATTTTGGATGAATTTAGGTGGCATAACAGAAGATAATATCTCCTGTCCTATGAAATAATAGGGCAGGAGTTTTTTTATATCCTTTCATCCTTACTCTGCTTGTACTGCAAAGATAGACTTGTTAATAATATGAAAGGATGAGAAAAAATGAGTAAAGAAATTCCCTACAAAATCTATCTTGAAGAAGGAGAAATGCCTAAGCAGTGGTACAATGTCCGTGGGGACATGAAAAACAAACCGGCACCATTACTGAATCCTGCAACCTTAAAGCCTGTTACCAAGGAGGAGCTGTCAGGTATTTTCTGCAGCGAGCTGGCGGAGCAGGAGCTGGATGACCAGAATCCATATATAGATATACCTGAGGAAATAAGGAATTTCTATAAGATGTATAGGCCATCACCCCTTGTAAGGGCATACTGTTTAGAGAAAAAGCTGGGTACCCCTGCACACATATACTATAAATTCGAGGGCAATAACACCTCAGGCAGCCATAAGCTTAATTCAGCCATAGCCCAGGCTTATTATGCAAAAAACCAGGGCTTAAAGGGTGTAACCACAGAAACAGGAGCGGGACAGTGGGGCACAGCCTTATCAATGGCATGTGCATACTTTGAACTGGACTGCCGGGTATATATGGTAAAGGTGTCCTATGAGCAGAAGCCCTTCAGGAGAGAGGTCATGAGAACCTACGGGGCAAAGATCACCCCGTCCCCATCAATGGATACAAGCGTTGGAAGAAAAATAAACCAGGAGTTCCCTGGAACCACAGGAAGCCTTGGCTGTGCCATATCAGAGGCAGTAGAGGCAGCAACAACTCAGCAGGGCTATAGATACGTTCTAGGCTCAGTGTTATCCCAGGTACTGCTGCACCAGTCAATAATTGGCCTTGAGACTAAGGTAGCCCTTGACAAATATGGGATAAAGGCAGATATAATCATAGGCTGTGCAGGAGGTGGCTCAAACCTTGGAGGACTTATATCACCCTTTGCCGGCCAGATGCTCAGGGGAGAGGCAGACTATAAAATAATTGCAGTTGAGCCTGCATCCTGTCCAAGCCTCACCAGAGGAAAATTTGCCTATGATTTCTGTGACACAGGAAAGATATGTCCTCTAGCCAAGATGTATACCTTAGGAAGTGGATTTATTCCTTCAGCTAACCATGCAGGAGGCTTAAGATATCATGGCATGAGCTCTGTAGTATCCCAGCTTTATGAGGATGGAATAATAGATGCCGTAAGTGTGGAGCAGACCGAGGTGTTCAAGGCTGCAGAGCTGTTTGCAAAGGTTGAGGGAATACTTCCTGCCCCTGAAAGCAG
>JAEZLD010000117.1 GCA_023415335.1 Bacillota bacterium
GGAATAAAGTTACCATAATATCCAAAGGAACTTACCGCTTTAGGCTTAAGTCCACCCATAGCCATAGAGCCTATAGACCGGCCTGCTGTAAAAAGTATAAGGGTTGCCACCATTGGCTGAATATTGAATCTGGAAACAAGAATGCCATTAAATACTCCACAAGCAATACCAGCAAGGCATCCAAGCAGGAATGCAGCAATGACCGGAGCGTGGAGCATTGTTGGCTGGGTCTCGTCCCCACAAAGTACCCTCATAACCACCCCGCCCACAATTGCAACCGTAGCCCCCACGCTTATATCCTGGCCTCTGGAGGATGCTGTAACAAGGGTCATTCCTATTGCAAGTATGACCAGTTCAGTTGCATTGTTCATTATATTAACTATGTTCCCCACCAGAACAGGATTTCCAGTACTATCTGTACCCATGCTAATTCTAAGAAAGCCCGGTTTGATGAACACATTGACTAATAAAAGTAATACCAGGAATGCTATGGGAATAAATAATTTATGCCTGGTCAATGCTTTAAAAATAGGTACCTGACTGCGGGTATCATGTTTTTTATTGTTTCCTCTCATCCTGACCCACTCCCCCCGCTATAGTATGCATTACATTATTCTGCGTCATTTCATCACCCTTTAGCTCCCCAACCACGTATAGGTCACGCATGACAATCAGTCTGGAGCAAGTACGTAGCATTTCCTCAAGCTCTGAGGAAATAAAGGTAATACTCATACCCTCAGAAGCAAGCTTTAGAACCAGCTTCTGAATCTCAACCTTCGTTCCAATATCAATTCCCCGTGTAGGCTCGTCAAGAATGAGATAATCAGGGTGGGTCAGCAGCCAACGTGCAAGAATCACCTTCTGCTGGTTTCCTCCTGACAAGGAGCTGACAGGAGTATCCGCCGAAGCTGTTTTTATATCCAAAAGCTTTATATACTCGTCGGCAAAGGCCTGAGCCTGAGCCTTAGTAAATGGTCTGAAGAAGCCCTTCATAACCTGCAGTGCAAGGATTATATTCTCCCTGACTGACAGGTCCCCAATAATTCCGTCCCGCTTCCTATCCTCGGAAAGGTATCCCACTCCCCTTTTCATAGCTTTTATAGGGGATGTAATGCTGACGTTTTCACCTTTGATTTTCACTCTGCCCTTCACAACCTTATCCGCTCCAAATATTGCACGTACACACTCACTGCGCCCAGAGCCAAGCATTCCAGAGAAACCAGTTACCTCACCCTTGTATGCAGAAAAATTGAAGGGCTTTACTCCTGAAATACTGGAAAGACCCTCAACTTCTATAATAGCATCCTTGGTTTCATGGTCACCATCCTGTTCCTGGCTTCGTATCTCAGCCAGGTCTCCAAGCTCCTTGCCCATCATTTTAGCAACAAGCTTCACCTTGGGCAGTTCCTTAATCTGGTATTCTCCTATAAGCTCACCATTACGCAAAACTGTAATTTTGTCACACAGCTCATATACCTGGTCAAGGAAATGGGTTACAAATATAATACCTACCCCCCTGCTCTTAAGCTCACTCATGAGCGCAAATAGCTTGGCAACCTCCTGTGTATCCAAGGATGAGGTAGGCTCGTCAAGTATCAGCACCTTACATTCCATGTCAACAGCACGGGCAATGGCTACCATCTGCTGAACCGCAATGGAGCAGTTGGATAACTGCTGGGTAGGGTTTGCCGGAATCCCAAGTCCTTTTAATATCTTTTCTGCCCTTCTGCTCATTTCCTTCCAATTTACAATTATATCGCTGGTTCTGCCTATAAACAGATTCTCTGCAACGGTCAGGTTCGGACACAGTGTTATTTCCTGATACACTGTGCTTATACCAAGCCTTTGAGCCTCCTGGGGAGACTTAATATGAACCGGGCTGCTGATTCCTTTTATATAGATTTCTCCGGCATCCTTGTAGTATACGCCGGTTAAAACCTTAATTAATGTTGACTTTCCGGCACCATTTTCCCCCATGAGAGCATGTATTTCCCCTTCATGCAAAGTGAAATCCACATTCTGCAAGGCACGTACACCAGGAAAGCTTTTATAAATCCCCCTCATTGTAAGTACTATATCCTGCATAATATTAATAATAAAACCCCCGTTCAGGTACCATATTGAGATATTGTCTCATCATTCCTGCTATTAGATAAATGCGCGGTGCTTGAAGCTGCGAAATAAATCCACACACTCATACTCGGCGCCGCGCATTTCAAACAATATCTTTCCCTGTTTTACTGCTCAAATTTATAAGGTTTCCAACAGATTAAATCACCTTAATAAAAGCTGCTGACTTAAAATAGCTTTTATCAGTAATTAATAAGCACGAGCATTAATTACATCTTTTGTAATAGTAGTGCAGTCAAACACCGTCTCATCAACATAAGCATTCTTGTCAACCTTTTCTCCTGCCTCAAGCTTGTTGATAAGCTTAACAATACGAGGACCATGAAGAGGATTACATTCTACGTCAAGGTTGAACTTTCCTTCAAGAACCTTATTCAGTGCCCACTTGTTTGCATCAAAAGCAATAACCTTTACCTTTCCATCCTTGCCGTATGTAATACCGGCAGTATCCATAGCGGCACAGGCACCACGGGCCATATTGTCGTTCTCTGCATATACGACATTGAAATCTGTTCCTGCAGCTATAAGGTCAGCAACTGCCTGCTTTGCAAGATTTTCGTCCCAGCCCTTCATGTTCTGGTTAAATACTATCTTCCATCCGTTTGCCTTTGCTCCATCTTCAATGGCCTTGGAGCGTCCCAACTGAGCAGAAGAGCCTGTATCTCCACCCAGTACAACAATTTTGCAGTCATTGATCGCCTGTTTCTTTATCCAGTCAACTGCCTTATTACCTTCTGCTAGGAAATCTGAGCATACCATAGCAGTGTAAAGATCCTCTGGAAGGTCAAGCTTACGGTCAGCCATTATAAATGGTATTCCGGCTTCCTTTGCTGCCTTTGCCACGTCCTCCCAGCCTGCTGCCTGAAGTCCTAAAACCACAAGATAATCAACATCTTCCTGGATAAGCTGCTGTGCCTGTGATATCTGAGTTGCATGACTCCCCTCACCGTAAACCATCTTAAGCTCAAAGCCGGCTTTCTCAAAGGCATCCTGGAATGATTTTGTGTTTGCCGTACGCCAGTCAGACTCATTTGCGTTTGTCTGTACAACACCCACAATAATTTTTCCGTCTTTCTTTCCTGATTTCTTGTCATCTTTGCTGCCACATGCTGCAAGCGAGAACACAAGTGTTAATGCCAGAACTAAAGAAAACAGCTTTTTCATAGACCTTTCCCCCATTCTTATTAACTCAATATATTGAGTTTACTTTTATCTAAGCACAAGTATATTCTATTTATATATATATAAATACGGAAATCATTCTTATATTTGTTATATTTTTTACTATGTTTCTCTTTTGGGGTTAAGATTTCTATGAATAATGTTTGTTATTTTACTTTCCTATGTATATAAAACACTAGTAGCTTCGTCCAATGCGGTCACTACTTGCATTTTTTGCTTCAAACACCTTTTCATCCACATAGGATACTTTATCAACCTTTTCTTCACGTTCTAATCTTTTTATTATCTCTGCTATGAGCGGGCCTTGCAAAGGATTACATTCAATATCAACATTAATAAGTCCCCGTTCCATCTTGTCAAATGCATCTGAAACCGCATCAAAGGAAATGATGGTTATATCTCCATTTACTCCACAGGTTAATCCTGCCTCGTGTATTGCCTCTATTGCACCAAAGGTCATATCATCATTCTGTGAAACAAGTACATCAATATCATTAAATTGCTGCAGATAGTTTGCCATTACCTCCTTGCCCTTTGCTTTTGTAAATTCTCCACTTTCATGTGTAAGTATATGCCAATTATTATGGTTCCCTGCTACTTCCTCAAAGCCTTTAGAACGTCCAAGCTGGGCTGTGGAGTTTAAGGTTCCTTCTAGAACAACTATATTAACATCCTTTTCATCGTCTACTCTGTTTTTCTTTAAAGCATTATCCTTATTTCCCTGCTCCTCCAGATATTTCTCCAGCCATAGCCCCGCCTTCTTACCTTCAACATACTTATCGGTGCCTACACATGCCACATAAAGGTTCTCATCCTCCGTATCTATCATACGATCCACAATAATAACCGGAATACCTGCCTCCCGGGCTTCCTCCAATACCGTGTCCCATCCGGTTTCAGTTACTGGAGCTATTACAATATAATCTACCTCCTGAAAAATAAAGCTTCGTATATCCTTAATCTGGTTTTCTTGCTTTTGCCTTCCATTACTAAAAATCAGTGAAAACCCTTCATCCTCTGTGAGTGCATTTTGTATGGATTTAGTATTAGCCGTGCGCCAGTCAGATTCCGAACCAAGCTGAGAAAATCCAACAACGATTAAATCAGAGTCTATATCCTGGTTATTATCATTTTTACTATATTGTAATAATTTTATAGGCCTTAAGGTGAAGCTCACAAGAGCAATGGGAATAGCCAGAAAAACCACTAGTATAATTATGAGCTTTTTATTCATATTCCACCTCAGTTCTCTGCCAGCCGTACAGGTATATTGACTATTATGGTTGTTCCCTCTCCTCTTTTACTTTGAATATCCAGACCATATTGGCTTCCATAATTGAGCTTAATCCTTTTGTTTACATTGGCTAGTCCAAAGCCAGTGCTCTGTTCATTTCCCGGTAATTCAATTGATTTTCTTAGCTCGTTTAACTCCATATCATCCATACCTATTCCATTATCAATAACCTTGAAGAATATATCCTCTCCCAGGCGTTTTCCCATAACTGTTATCTTTCCCTTCGCCCTTACCCTTTTTATTCCATGGTATAAAGAGTTCTCAACCAGCGGCTGTAGTGTTAGCTTCAATATCTGATACTTGTACAGCTCCTCTGGGATGACAATTTCATAGTCCAGAATGTCACTGTAGCGGGACTGCTGTATCTGAAGGTAGCTTTTAACATGTACTTCCTCTTCCTTGATAGATATGAAGTCCCTTCCTTTACTTACAGCAATCCTGAAAAAATCAGATAATGCTACCACAATGTCAATTGCCTCTTTATTCTTGTTTCCCTCAATGAGCCATATAATTGTATCCAGAGTGTTATATAAAAAATGCGGATTAATCTGCGCCTGCAGAAGCTTTAATTCCATATTCCTTAGGTTTTCCTGCTCCTGTCTGATGCTGCTGACTTGCTGCTCCAGCCTCATAGCCATGTCGTTAAAGCTGTCAGATAACACAGACAGCTCATCATGGTTATCACAGGAGGTTCTGGTAGAGAAATCCCCCTTTGCCACCAAGGCTGTCTTCTCACATAGCATACTGATGGGTTTTGTAATGCTGTCAGTTAATAGCAAATTCATCAGAAAAGAAGCCAGTATAATGGACCCTAGTGCTATGATCATGGTTAGTATTACCTTCTTTACCTGCTCATTGAGGCTTTGTCTTAATGCTTCAAAATTCTGTGTCTCGTAATAGATATAATGCTGTATCTCCTCCTGAAAAAGCTCTGTCAGAATATATATGTCAGACTCCAGCATCTCGATGTTTTCCTCATAATGGCCTGTATGACCAAGATTATCACTTATTTCATTTATTCTATCTTCAAGAGTGTTAAGGTTAAGCAGTATGCGCTTAATCCAGCCGAGACTTTCCCTGCTGGTGGTTATCTCCCTCAGCCTTGAAAAATTTTTTCTTGCAGATCTTATTAGTTCATAGGGATTCTTTAAATCCTGATTGTCATCGATTGATTCAAAGGTTTCTGCTTCAACCACTATCTTATACATGCTCTCGTCCATCTCTTCTTTGAAATTAAGATTGTAATTATTTGCCGTCGTAATCCTGCCTACAATCCTATCGTATGCATTACTGTAATTATGAAGTGCGGTAATCTGGTATACTGATAGTATAATCATGGGTATGATGATGACACCAGCCACCAGTATAAGCTTTAGCCTCAGTGGGTATTTAATTAGTTTTTCATTAGTAACTCTTTTCATTCCCCACCTATCCCCTGCAGCCTGTATTCCGACGGCGTGCAATTCTGAGTCTTTTTAAAAATATAGCTGAAATAATGGGAATCCAGATAGCCTACGGAAAATCCTATCTCTGTTATTCTCCTGCTGGAGCATCTTAAGAGCTCCTTTGCTTTTTCCATACGAACATCAGTAAGATATTCGATAAATGTCATCCCCGTCTCCTGATTGAAAAGTGAGCTGAAATAATTAGGGCTTATATTAACCTTTGATGCTACCTTGTCCAAAGTTAAGTCGCTCATATCATAATTAAGATGAATATATTCCTTGGCATTTTCTATAAGAGCAGAATATCTTCTTTGGCTGCTCGTATTTCTCAGTTCAATTGCCTTCTTTAGTAGGGATTTATAAAATTTGCGGCAGCCTGGAAGACTGGCAGGCTGCTCGTTAATATCCTTCATATTCCTAAGGCTATCGTCTATCTTTTCCTTTGAGTATTTAAGATTCCTCAGGAATCTCGTAACAGCAGAATATCCATCCATTATTATATACTGGCAATAGAGGGCTGATATCATAGTGTTAGAGTCCAGCCCGTCAAAATATCTGCTTACAAATACATCAACGTCCTGAATAGTACCCCTCCTTAGAAATTCCTCCAAAAGTATTGGGTCAAGCTTCTCAAGATCTAACTCACTTACATTAACCCATTTTTCTACCTGATCTCTTATATTACTCACATCTCTATAGGATAAGAACTGGTCCCCACGTTCAAAATAACGCATGGAAAAAGCCTTGTTGGCATCTAGAAAGGACTGCTGCAAATCACGTACACGATGAACCACTCTGCCAATTCCTCCGAAAAAATGTGCCTTTCCATCACTAATATGTATTAGCAGCCTACATAGCTCCTGAACTAAATCTTCTATATGTCCCTCATTTTCACCTAAAAGAATGAACGCCCAGCCATCCATCCCCCTTTCGAAAACCTTTATGCTGCTATATTTGCTTAACTCCTCCTGCATTCTGGCTTCGCATTGAACTATCTCACCGGAATACTGATAAATATCTTCCTGGGCTTTAAACTGAAACAGCATAACGCAAAAGACACTTGCTACCATATTAATACCAAGCTCCTGTTCCTGTTCTATAATATTTGGAAGAGTCATTTTCCCGCTGACCAAAGCATTGAAGAAATCCTTCCTCTTCTCACCCTGCTTTTGGTAAACCAACAGCTGATACTGCTCAAGCATGTGTTTATCGTCATGCTCTCTTTTAATTACTGAAGCTGCATTTTTAACTGCCGACAAAAGCTTGTTGGGTGTGACTGGTTTTAAGAGATACTCGGTAACACCTATATCTATTGCCTGCTGAGCATAGCCAAAATCACTATAGCCGCTTATAATTATTATTTTAAGCTGAGGCAGCTCCTTCTTGAGCAGCTTGCTTAGCTCCAGACCATCCATAAAAGGCATCTTAATATCGGTTATGAGAATATCAGGCTGCTCTCTTAAGATTATAGGATAGGCTAATTCACCGTCGCTTTCATCCCCAGCGATTATAAATCCTTCCTCTTCCCATTTTATATTGTTTTTAATGCCTTCCCTTAATACTATTTCATCCTCCACTAAAAAAACCTTATACATATTCCCCCCCGGATACCACTAATTTAATACTAGTTAAATCATTGTGCGTTGGAACAATAAGGCTGTTTCAGAAAGCAACAAGTTAACTTCATTTGTAATTTGATTATACCACATATTATCTTTACTGTAAATTTCTTCCATACTAAAACGATTTATGGTGGGACTAATTGATTCCCACCATAATACTATAGCTTAGGGGCAGTTTCTTGCTTTACAACGCTATACATCCTGCCTATGGTACTTAATTCACGGTCTCGGGATTGCACCATAAACTATGGTTTTAAAATTACCTTGATACAATTATCCTTTTTCTTTTCAAATATGTCATATGCATGTTCTGCATCATCTAACGACATCTTATGTGTAATAATATCAGTTGCCGTGAATTCCCCTGATTTTATTAAATCAAGTATTCTAGGTATGTATGCATTTGCAGGGCATTGACCCATTTTTAAAGTAATATTTCTGGCAAAAAAATCTCCCAGTGGAAACAGGTTATATCTGCTGCCATAGACTCCTACAAGCTGAATTGTTCCACATTTACGCACTGCCTGGGCAGCCAACTCTATTGCAGATTTTGAACCACCCTGCATCTTAAGCATGGTTTCAATCCGTTCAAAGGTTGTCATTTTCCCATCCATACCAACACAATCAATGACAACGTCTGCTCCCCCATGGGTCATCTCTTTAATAAGGTCCCCTGTATGGTCCTGATGTTCTAAATGAACGGTTTCTGCACCGAATTCTTTTGCCTTTTCAAGACGGTAGTCAACACAGTCCACAGCAATAACTCGTTTTGCACCAAAAAAATACGCCCACTTTATTGTTAACAGTCCTACAGGTCCACATCCTAGAACGACAACAGTATCATCCTGCTTTACGCCTGCGTGTTCAACTCCCCAATATGAGGTTGGCAGAATATCCGTCAGGAATAATACCTGCTCATCAGATAACATATCCGGTACCTTGACAGGTCCTACGTTGGCATAGGGTACACGTAAATATTCAGCCTGTCCTCCATCATATCCACCCATGGTATCACTGTATCCAAGTATGCCGCCACATTCACCAAACTCGTTGGAATTGTCACATTGGCTGTAGTATTGGTGCTTACAAAACCAACAGTGTCCACATGCCACAGGGAAAGGAACAATAACCCTGTCTCCCTTTTTTATCCTTGTAACACCTTTACCTGTTTCCATAACAATACCCATTGTTTCATGGCCTAGAACCGTTCCTGTTTTCAGATTGGGTATCATTCCATGCAGCAAATGCAGGTCCGAGCCGCATATAGCTGTAGATGTAACCTTTACAATTACATCATCATCCTTCTTTATACCTGGATCATCAACCGATTTAACCTTTACATTTTTAATCCCTTCATAAACAAGTGCCTTCAAAGTCAGACTCCTTTCCGTAGTTATTATGTATAATATTCCACACTTATTGGATACTATACTCGAAGGCACACATGATTTTAGCAAAACTTCAGCCCCCCATGAAGCCTTAAGCATAGCATGGGGGGCTGCTTTTACGTTTTTATTAAACAGATTAATTGTAATACTACTGATACCAGATCTCCTCTGCATATTCCTTTATGGTTCTGTCGCTGGAGAATTGTCCTGCATTGGCAATGTTCATAAGTACCTTTCTCTGGTGATTCATAAAGTCGGAGTACTCCTTGTTTGCCTTTTCTCTGGCTTCGCTGTAGCTCATAAAGTCATGAAGCAGGAAGTAGTGATCCGGTCTGTGCCAGTATGCTCCATCCAGTATGGAATTATAAAGCTCCCTGAACATTCCTGTACCACCGTCATCAAGCATTCCGTCCACCAGTGAGTCAAGCACCCTCTTTATCCTTGGGTCGGAGTTGTACAGCTCCCTCGGGTTGTAGCCTTCCCTTATGCTGTCTATTTCCTCTACCCTGGCTCCGAAGATGTAGTTGTTTTCAAAGCCTGCCTGCTCAACTATCTCTATATTAGCTCCGTCATAGGTTCCCATAGTAAGGGCACCGTTGAGCATCAGTTTCATATTTCCTGTTCCTGATGCCTCTGTTCCCGCAGTGGAAATCTGTTCGGATATGTCTGCAGCAGGCATTATCTTTTCTGCATAGGAAACATTATAGTTTGAAACAAATACAACCTTAAGCTTATCCCTTACCTGCTCATCATTGTCTATTAGCCTTGCAATCTCATTTATAAGCTTTATTACACCCTTAGCCCTATAGTAACCTGGGGCAGCCTTGCCTCCGAATATATATACCGTTGGAGTAAAATCAGTTATCCTGCCTTCCTTTATTCCATGGTATATATCCAGTATGGATAAAGCATTCAGAAGCTGTCTTTTGTACTCATGCATTCTCTTTACCTGAATGTCAAAAATAAAGTCAGGATTTATGCTTATGTTTTCCTTTTTATTTATATATTCTGCCAGCTGCTGCTTTTTAAGGCACTTTATAGCATGGAGACTTCTCAGGAATTCCTCATCATTTTTATACTCCATAAGCCTCTTAAGCTGGCTTAAATCTGTAATCCACCCGTCACCGATTTTCTCTGTTATAAGTGCTGACAGCTCTCTATTGGCAAGTGCAAGCCACCTTCTCTGTGTTATACCATTGGTCTTGTTGTTAAACCTTTCAGGGTAAATGCTGTACCACTGGCTCAGGGTATTGTTTTTTAGGATATTCGTGTGTATTTTTGCTACACCGTTTACGGAGTGGCTGCCATATATGGCCAGGTTTGCCATGTATATGGTATTATTTCCTATTATGCTATACCTCCATATATCCTCCTGTCTTACTCCTTTGCTGCAAAGCTCCCGCTCCATTCGGCTGTTTATCATAACCACATACTCATAAACCTTAGGAAGCACCCTCTGGAAGAGTCCTGCAGACCATTTCTCAAGTGCTTCTCCTAACACTGTGTGGTTTGTATATGCAAATACAGCCTTGGATATGTTAAAGGCCTGTTCAAAATCCATCCCCTCATTTTCTACCAGAAGTCTTATTAGCTCAGGTATAGATACTACAGGATGAGTATCATTAAGCTGTATGGCATAAGCCTGGGCAAAATGCATAAAATCGCTACCATAGGTCTTTTTATACTTCCTTATAATATCCTGAAGAGAGGCACTGGAGAAGAAGTACTGCTGCTTAAGCCTTAGCTCCTTGCCTCTTTCTGTATCATCATTTGGATACAGTACGCTGCTTATGTTCTCTGCCGCATCCCTTTCTTTCTCAGCCTCCTCGTACCTTTGTGCATTAAAATGCCCAAAATCAAAGGGGCTTATAGGCTCAGACTGCCACAGCCTTAAAGTATTTATTGTCTTTGCTCCATAGCCAATAACCGGAGTGTCATAGGGTACTGCATATACCTCCTGGTCTCCGAAGGTAACCCTTACCCTCTCATCCTCATGGCGTATGGACCATGGGTCACCATATAACTGCCAATTGTCTATTGTCTCCTTCTGGAAGCCATTTTCAAAGTACTGCTTAAACAGGCCGTACCTATACCTTATTCCATAACCATCCAAAGCGATACCCTGGGTCGCTGCAGAATCAAGGAAACAGGCAGCAAGCCTACCAAGTCCTCCATTACCTAATGCAGCATCCTCAACCTCCTCGAATATGCTTAAGTCCAACCCATTTTTCTTAAGGAACTCCTCCACCTGCTCAAGACACCCCATATTGAGCAAATTAGCATATATCAGCCTGCCTGTAAGGAACTCAGCTGAAAAATAGCATGCCCTCTTGCCCTCTCCTCCAGCATTCCATTTATCCATTATTGATGCTCTTGCAGCTTGAGATAAGGCATTATATATTTCCTTAGTAGTGGCATCCTTCAGCTCCTTGTTATACTGCAGCTTAAGAATATAGCTTATCTGTTCATTTAAGTCCTTCATTGCAAACTCCCCCTAAATTAGACGTTAGATTTATCTGTTGTATTTCTCCACAAGGGCTTTCAGCTTTTCTATACGCTCCTGTGTAAACTGTCCCTTTTTCATCCTCCAGCACCAGTTGCCTCCAAGTGTGGATGGTGTATTCATGCGAGCACTATTGTCAAGCTCAAGTATATCCTGCATTTGGAAAATAGCTACTATGGCTGGGCTTGCATATGCCGCCTCAATCATAGCCCATGGAATCTGCTCCTTGGTGGAAATCTGCAGATATTCCAGCACATACTTGATTTCATCATAGGAGGAATCCTTAAAGGCACCTGCAATGGTTTCATTGTCATGGGTTCCTCCATAGACTATCATGTTTTCTTTAAAGTTTTTTGAAAGATGATCATTATCTGGATCCCCATCAAATCCAAACAGCATGACCTTCATACCTGGATACCCGGTTTCCTCAAGCAGCTGCACAACAGAAGGATGGAGCACTCCCAAGTCCTCTGCTATAATGCTCTTGCTTCCTATAGCCTCATCAAACACGTCTGTAAGCTTTCGTCCGGGGCCTTCCTTCCACTCACCGGAGATTGCATTCTGGCTTCCTTCAGGTATGGAATAATATCTGCTTATACCGATGAAATGGTCTATGCGGACAGCGTCATATATTTCCGCACAGTGCTTTATACGACTTCTCCACCAGGCAAAGCCATCCTTCTCCATACGTTCCCAATCATATAAGGGATTGCCCCACAGCTGTCCTGTACTAGAGAACACATCCGGTGGAACTCCAGCCACGGATACAGGTCTTTTTTTCTCATCCATCTGAAACAGGCTACTGTTAACCCATACATCAGCACTGTCCATGGCCACATATATAGGTATATCTCCAATAATAAGTATTCCTTTTTCATTTACATAGCTCTTCAACCTTTTCCACTGGGAATAGAACTGGAACTGGCAGAAACCCCAGAAGCCAATCCTCTCCTTCAGAAGATCTTTATAGCGCTCCACAGCCTCCGGCTCCCTACTCTTTATGTCCTTTTCCCAGTCAAGCCAGCTCCTGCCGTTAAACCTCTCCTTAAGTGACATGAACAAAGCGTAGTCCTCCAGCCACCACTGGTTTTCCATGCAGAACTGTTTATATTCTTCAGTATGTCCGCTTTTTTTATAAGCAGCTTCTAAAAGCCTGAACCTGTTTTCAAACAGTCTTCCGTAGTCCACACAGCCAGGGTCTGAACCAAAGTCGTATTGTTCTACCTCTCCCTTATTAAGCAATCCATCTTTTATCAGCATGTCAATGTCTATAAAATATGGATTACCCGCAAAAGAAGAAAAGGACTGATATGGGCTGTCACCATAACTGGTTGGTCCTACAGGGAGCACCTGCCAATAAGTCTGCCCGGCCTCAGCCAGGTGATCTGCAAACTCATAGGCACACTCTCCAAGATTCCCTATTCCATAAGGAGATGGCAGACTGCTTATATGCATAAGTATTCCTGCTCCTCTTTTCATTGCAGTACTCATAAATTTCCCTCACATTTCTTAACGTATTTTCGATAATTTTCGAATATACAAGTACATAATACACTATGGAATATTTCAAGTCAATACAACATATCCACATGTATATCTAACTTTTCGAAAAATTCATTGAAATTCTCGTTCTGGCATTCTATACTAAAGCTACATCGCTATATTAATATACTCTCCACAATAATAGTATTTAAAACAGAACTTATTCTTTTTGACTATACAAGTAAAGCATCATAATAATTATTCGCCTGTACTTACCACATAAAATTGATAAAGGGGATGGAATTGTGGCAACGATAAAAGATATAGCTGATAAGCTTGGCATTGCAGTCAGCACTGTTTCTAAGGGCTTGAATGGCGCCACTGATATAAGCGACTCCACACGCCAGATGGTTCTTGATGCAGCCGTAGAGCTGGGATACTCAGTTAAGAAAATAAAAATGAACCGTAAAAACAAGCTCTGTATATTGGTAAAGAACATGAACTATGAAAGTACGGACAACTTTGGTTATGAAATTATAACAGGCTTCCAGATATCAGCCTGCCGCAGGAACTGGGAGGTATCTATTATACCCTATGACAAAGACACCTTAGGCAACAGGAAATTTGATGCCTTTATGCTTGAAAACAGCTTCTCCGGTGCTCTTCTGCTGGGCCTGACCCCAGATGATCCCTATATGCTTCAGATTAAAACCTCTACCATTCCTGCTGTGCTTTTGGACAACTTCATCCCTGGCTCAAATACCGGCTACATAGGCGCCGATAGCTTTGAGGGCATTAGTATGGTGATAGACGAGCTTATAAAGCTAGGACATAAAAACATTGCCATGCTCAATGGTGACAAGGGTTCCATGGTAACTGACGAACGCTGTTCTGCATTCATAAGTGCAGTGGAGAGCCATGGCCTTACTGTAAATACAAGCCTGATTAAATATGGAGACTATACAGCAGACTGTGTTGCAAAGTACATTCCTGAAATAATAGCCGGGGGTGCCACAGCTATAGTATGCGGAAGTGACATAATCGCTGTGGGAGTGCTTAACCAGCTTTCCCATATGGGCCTTAGGGTTCCTGATGACATAAGCGTAACAGGCTACGACAACCTTCCAATAGCTCAATATACCATTCCTCCACTTACAACTGTACATCAGGATCGTATGGCATTAGGTAAAGTTGCTTTCAGCCTATTGGACAACCTTATACAGGGTATTCCTGTAAGCAAAATACTGCTTAGGCCGCGCCTCGTAGTAAGAGGTTCAATAGGAATATGTCCTTCAAAACATAGGTAGCACCATACAACATATACATTATAATATGATACTTAACCACTCAGATTTACCACAGGTTATCTAAATATAAGGAGGTAAAATTATGGATGATATTATATTACTAAAGCCCGACCTTTCCTTTACAGAAGAGATAATCTCCTACCGCAGAGAGTTTCTTGAGGCAGGAAGTTCCATGGATGGAACCGGATCCCTAAGACGACATTCGGACCCAAAGGACTGGCTGGCCTATAATAAAATGCTTGAAAATAGGGAAACAGTACCTGAATACTGGGTACAAGGTACCCAGTTCATATATGTAAGGAAATCAGAAAACCGTATAGTTGGCATGATTCAGGTTCGCCATTATTTTAATGAATACCTTGAGAAGTACGGCGGCCACATTGGCTACTCCATAAGGCCCAGCGAAAGGCGTAAGGGCTATGCATGCCGCATGCTTCATGATTTTCTTCCCTATTGCAGGGAAATAGGCTTATCCAAGGTGCTTATTACATGCCTTTCAGACAATGAGGGCAGCCGAAGGACAATACTTAAAAACGGAGGAGTGTATGAAGCTACTGTATTTGAGCCTGAGGAAAAAGAGTATCTTGAAAGATACTGGATTACGTTATAAAAATTGCGGCACTAGCCTAAGCTAGTGCCGCTTTTATACTTAAGTACTATATTTCCATCTCTCCCATAAGGCTTCTCATGGCATCTATTGTGCGGGTAATAAGCTCATCCAAATCCCAGCCCAGCATCTGTGCTCCATTTGCTATTACCTCACGGGAACATCCTGCTGCAAAGCTTGGCTGCTTATACTTCTTCTTAACAGACTTCAGTTCCAGGTCGCTTACGCTCTTTGATGGTCTCATTATAGCTACAGCTCCTATAAGCCCTGTAAGCTCATCTGTTGCAAAAAGAACCTTCTCCATAAGCTTCCCTGGCTTTACATCGCAAACCAATCCATAGCCATGGCTGGCTACTGCATGTATAAGGTTCTCGTCCAAATCAAGCTCCCTCATGATTTCCTGAGATTTTATGCAGTGCTGCTCAGGGTACATTTCAAAATCCAAGTCATGAAGAAGCCCTGCAACCTCCCAAAAGTCCACATTCTCAGGGTCATATTCCTTAGCAAAGTATTTCATAACACCTGCCACGATATGGGAATGCTTAAGGTGGAAGGGGTCCTTATTATACTTGTTTAATATCTCCTCTGCCTGCTCTCTTGTAGGTACATAGCTCATACTATCATCTCCTGTAATACTTATTGCCTTATTCAAAAATCGACTATATGCTTACAGATTATATCATAAAGCTGAGGGGAATGCGACATTGTATGGGCTGATGATTTTTCTTCTACTGCATATCTTACGCCCCTCTTTTTAAATCCTCTCCGGTTATTATGTCTTCAAGCTGAGGGAAATCATAAACTGTTATGGGAATGTCCTTTAGAATTTCCACTGACTCCAAAAGATTGTCCTTCAAGCTCACTCCCTTATCCATCAACATATATTCAAGAGACCTATTCTCCCAGTTTAGCCACCTGACATAGTTATCCCTCTCCGCTATATACCTTTTAAATTCAGGGGTTCCCTCTGCCGCTTCACATATTTCATTGCATAGGAAGAAGTTGCATACATAGCTTCTGTATTCCTTAGGTATGCTGCAGCCCTTACCACTTACTACAAACGGACAGGCCTTAAAGAAAATAGAGTCATCATGTATTGAGCCTATTCTTTGGTGCTTTGATTTCGTATAGCTATCATATCCTGATTGGTCAAAATATCCGGTGGCATGTATATAATAATTATACAGCCTTGTTCCTGTGTTATCTAAAATATTTTTAAGTACCTCCATTCCTTCCTGTGAATGGCTCATTCTCTGAATATCAAACAGAGTAAACTTTGGGTAATAATAGCAACAGCCCCTGTCCTTTATACTACAGAGGCTTGTACCCATCATGCTTTTACAGCAATAACACAAATTACACACAAACCTTGGATTGTCTTTATTCTCTAATGACAGATGCATATAAATCGCTTCTCCCTTTTTCTTGAATTATAAGGGTTATTTTACCATTTTATGTATATAAATTGTGTTAATTTATTGTTGCAAATTCCTTTTTATGACAATATTCCAAGAAGTATAACCCATCCCGGTATGGTAACCAGTCCTGCAAGTGTGGAAAGAGTTATTACTGTAGCAGCATATTTATAATCTGCCCCATAGTTTTTCGATATTATAGCGGCCTGGGCTATTACCGGTAGAGAAGCTTGTACAATAAAAACCTTCTCCATCAAATCCGGTACCGGTATAGCCATAGCAAGCAGATATACTATTACAGGAGATATTATGAACCTGCCTGCAAATACGAATATGGTATCTCTGTCTATGAGTATATCCCTAAGCCTGACACTATTAAAGGTCATTCCTATGAACAATAAAGAAAGTGGTGTTGTCATGCCTCCTATATAACTACATACATCTGTCAGAACCTCAGGCAGGGTTATGTTAAAGGAAACCAGCATAATGCCTATAAGGAAGGCGGCCAGGGGGGGTGAAAGAAGTTTTTTAAAGGATGGCCTGCTTCCCCTTCCAATACCATCCCTTGAAATAAGATATATGCCCAGGGTCCAGAAGAAAAGGGTGTTGGCGAGATAGTAAACCAGCACATATGGAAGGCTTTCTTCCCCAAATATAGCTTGGTTAAGTGGCATTCCTATGTAAATGGTATTTGACGCTACAAAAATGACCTTAAATACTCCAAGCCTTTTTTTTACCTTTATCCATCTGCCAAAAATGCAGCTGAACAAGTAACTTATAGCTATAGAGGCTAGTGGAATAAGCATTCCATAAAGCATCTGACCAAGCATATCCCTGGTAAAGTTCTTGCATAAGGTATTTATCATCATAAGGGGAAGGCTCAAATTGCAAACTATTTTTGAAAATACTTCTGAATCACCTTCCCTGAAAAAGCCTTTTTTTGACAGTACATATCCTATGAATACTATTACTATAATGCTTCCTATGCTCTGAATTGCTCCAGCTAGGTTCAAAAATACCACTCCTTTTTCACAACATAAAAAGACTCCGTACAGACTGTACAGAGCCTACAGGGCTTTTTTTCCACCCTCTATAACCTGAATTTTTATTGCATGCTTATCGACCTTATCAGAAATCTCCTGAACCCGCTCATCCAGACCCTTTATAGCCTCAGCGTTCTGTATGTATGCATCATAAAGCGTTTTCTTGGAGTTTTCCATTTCATTTTCCAGCTTCAGCTGGGAGTCCTCCAGACTTTTAAGCCTTGAGCCAATCTCCTGAAGGTTCTTATCCATAGATAGAATGCTATCATTTAAGCCACTAAACATTCTTTCCATTAGCTCTAGAAGCTGCTCATCATGCATTAATCTCCCCTCTTCCTCCGTGCGAATAATATAATTATATCATCCTTCCACACTTTTGGAAAGCGCAATAAATGACATGTACATTAGGATATTTTGATAATATTCTATTCTCTTTTTTCCAGAAGCTGAAGTACCTTTTTCTCATCATACAAACGTATAAATACCAATCCTAATAGAGAGAACAATGCAGAAGCAACAAATGTAAGTCTTATGCCTAGTTCACTGCTACCATTTCTCTTTATCAGCAGCAGCCCGCTTAACATAAATGTATATAATACATTTCCAAGCTTTGTGATTAAGGTTCTTGTACCGAAAAAAGCCCCTTCCCTTTTTTTCCCCGAAAGCTCAACATCGTATTGGGCTATATCGGCAGCCACAGCATTGGGAAGTATGCCAAAAATGGCCAATGCTGGGGATACGAGAAGCACCATAATGATGCCTTGTACTTTTATGCTTAAAGGAAGTTTTCCCAGAAAAAAACCATAAATATAAAGAAACATGTATATACAGAAGGCTGCTTCCAAAAGCTTCCTCTTTCCATGTCTTTTAGCCAGAATGGTTACAGGGTAGTAAAACAGGAATGACCATATGCCTCCCCATATAAGTATTTTCCCAAGGGTTTCCTCCCCTCTCCTTAAAAGCACAGTTATGTAATAAAGCAGTGAGCTTTGAAATATTCCATTTGCCATCATATAAAATAGATTAGAGAACACAAAGCTTCTGAATTCCCTATTGCTTAATGCTGCTCTCACAGAAGCCAGAGTCTTTTGAGATGATGGCCTTGCTTCACAGTAGTGCCTTTCATCTATTGCCATAACCGGCACCATAAGGCATACAAGCCCTCCAAAGGCTATGAGTCCAAAGGAAATTCTTACCGCCAATGTCTTGCCAACCCCCAGATATGTAATTTGCCTCCACAGGGAAGGTGCTAGAGAAACAACTGCATAACCTATAACCCAGGCAATAGAACTAAAGGTAGATAAATTAATCTTCTCCCCTGAGGTATAGGCAAGCTCACATAAGAGCGTATTGTAGGGTGTGGAATACATGGTTGAAAATAAGCAGCACAAAAACAGAGCTACAGTAAGATACACCACATTAATTTTATTTTCCCCTCCTATTGGACAACAAAAAACCAGCACAGTAAAAAGAGCATAGGGGAAGGCTGACCATCTCATAAATGGTATTCTTCTGCCCATACTTGACCTGCACCTGTCAGAAAGGCTGGCAACCCATGGGTCAGTAAAAGCATCAAAAAGCTTACCCACCATTGTTATTATCCCCATAACCGTAAACAAGCCTAAAAAGGAATACTGAGGTATAAACAAGCCTATTTTAGACTGGGTGGTTGGAATATAAAAATATATCAGATAAGTTCCTATTATTCCAGACAGCATAGACTTACCCGTATTCCCCAGCGAATAAGCTATCTGTTTGGATAAAGGAAGATTTTCTTTTACCAATTACACACTTCCCTTCCTTAATCATATATAATCGGTCTTATTTAGAGCATACACTCATACCTACAGCACATAGTTTTCGTATACTCTCTTCTATTTATGCCTGATTTTCTAAAGCATATTGTATATTTATAATTATTTATGTATAATATGCATATAGCTCAAAAGAAAAGAGGATTTTAGTATGTTAAAGAAAAATAAGGAACTGGCTCCTGAAAGAATAAACGGAAATATTGCCATACTCTGCAGCTCAGAAAGCTTAAATTCTGCCGAAAGCCTTATTAGTAAGTTCAGCGATTTAAGTAATATAAGCCTATATATAGAAAAATGCAATAAGGTTTCAATATGCAATAGAAAACCATCCATCCTCCACTTAGAAAATGATGCTGTGCTGCAGCTGGAATGTACCCTCAAGCAGTGCTTCAGCCCTCTGGATTATTCCTGCACTGTATGTATTGGGAATAATTCATCCTTCCTATCAATTGCAGAGAACTGCAATAAATGTGCTACCCCGGTTTATATACTGGATAATTATGCATCATAGGGTAATCCTTGTATGCTCACTCATCATAATAACCCCACATGAAAAAAGTATGCCATGAGCATACTTTTTTCATAATTACTTTTAAAATTTGAAGTATAGGGCTTATCTCTTTATCTTATTAGAATAATAAAGTCCTTAAACTTCAAAGAGAGGCACTACTCTTTTGTAGTGCCTCTCTTTGAAATAATATTCTGGTCTGGGTGACTGGATTTGAACCAGCGACCTCCTGAACCCCATTCAGGCGCGCTACCATCTGCGCCACACCCAGTCGCTTAGTACATATTTATTATACATCATTTCTGTAGTTTTGCAAGTGCTATTTGCCTGGACATAGGTTATTCATTCAATGACTTCATTCAATGCACAATAAATAATTCTTAGGTTTATTAAGATAAACAATATCTGGATTCCACCACAAGCACTTCTATATATAAAACTATACTTAAAAACTAGTGGTTGAAATCATATTTCCCAATTCCTATTATATTGCTTTGAATGCTACATATGGTATATAGGGGTTTCTGGACAAGAGTTTGTTTCTATATTACCTATCATAAAAATAAAATCAATTGTATAACATCCTTCACATTTTATGGATACTAGCTTTATTTCACTCGTTTTTCAGGAGGAGATGGCATACGGTGCGTATAAAATTGTTTTCTTCCAATTCATTAGATTCAACCAATGCACTCATTAATTCATCTACTGTCTCTTTGGAATCAATTTTATTTCTCCATTGCACTTGTGTAAAACCCTCCTTACGTAATATTATATAAGGTGAGGTGATAACCACATGCTTAATTTATGCGTAAATGATGTATTAGAGGCTCAGCCACTAATTGTAAGGCATATAAGTAAAAAAACAGGACAGAACAATAAGGAATACTACCATCTTCAGCTTAGCCATGGTGTTCAGAACCTTGACGGAAAGATATGGAGCGGAGACCCCGCTGTTGCACAGGAAATAACCCCAGGCTGTATAGCAAACATATGGGCAAACGTAAGGGATTTTAAAGGAACCCTCCAGCTACATATAAGCAGGATTGAAAAAATTGACCAGCCATCCCAGGAGCTTTTAGATGAAATAACCCCTGCCTGTGAGTTTGATACCACAGTTCTTGAGCAGCAGATTAATGATATTATAGCATCAGTAAAAACACCGGAGCTTAATATGCTTTTAAACACCATATTTTCATCTCCGGAAATATCCTCAAGCTTTTATAAAAAGGCTGCTGGGGCTGAGATACACCATGCCTATCTTGGAGGGCTTGCCCACCATACCATAGAGGTGGCAAACACGGTAAACCATTTCTGCACAATGTACGATTCCATGGACAGAGACATTGCAGTTACTGCCGCCCTGCTCCATGATATAGGCAAAACTGTTGAGCTTTCCAACTTCCCCGAAAACAAGTATACCGATAGGGGAAGGCTTTTAGGCCACATAGCCATAGGGGTAGAAATATTAAACGAGGCCGTTGCCAAGATTGAGGGTTTTCCTGTAAAGTATACCCTTGCACTACAGCACTGCATACTTTCCCACCATGGAACCCAGGAGATGGGCTCACCTGTTGTGCCTATGACCATGGAGGCCATAGCCCTGCACAACGCTGATAGGGCCAGCGCAGACCTTAACGGTTTTTTCCTGGCAATACAGAGAGATACCTCAGCAAACTGCTGGACCGATTATAATAATACATATAAGAGGTTCATTAAGAAATTTTGATTAGTTAATAAGAAATAGTGAAGGTGAGAAATAACACCTCATCTGTCAGCTGGCGCTGACACCTTCCCCTTGTGGGGAAGGCTTTCATGAAGAGTGAATATTGTAGGTAAGGCAAAGAGCAGCTTAGGAATATCCTAAACTGCCCTTTCTTTTTTATTGCTGCTTTTCTTTTTGACCACCTTAAGGCGGAAGAATTCCTCTCTTTCCTTTTCCTCAAGGGAGTCCTGAATAAACTTAACCATTTCAGTATACTTTGGTATCTGTATATTCTGTAAGGCGTTAGCCCTCTTCTGGGTTTTCTTTATCTGCACAGCCAGCTTGTATACGGAGTTTTCTATCTCCGCCAGCTCCAGCACCAGGAACCTTATCTCCCAGAACTTTGCAAAGGCCACGTCCATGGAGGAGTTAGTCTGATAGAAGCTATAGGCCGGGGTAACCTCATGGACATCATACTTAACATCGGGAATCTCAACTCCCATTACACTCTTGTAGAGTATCTGGAAATCACCCACCTCAGGCACAGAGGAGGCTATATCCTCCACCCCTGCCACCCCCATAGTAATGTTGGCAGTTTTAAGAGCTTCATAGGCCTGCTGGAAGGTGGTATTAATCCTCTCCTGTATATCCTTTGCCCTGTCAACCAGACCCATCATCTCCCTTATAAGCACGTTCCTTTTCTGGTCCAAAAGCTCATAACCCTTCTTGGAAAACTCCAGGGTTGATTTAGCACTCATAAGGTTTGCCTTGGTAGGGGCAACATTTACGTCCATATATTCACCCCCTATAATGCTTCTCTATAGTCTTCTCATCCAGTCTGTCAAGCTCCTGCTTAGGAAGTATGGACAATACCGTCCAGGCTATGTCCAGAGTTTCATCTATGCTCCTGTTTTCCTCAAATGCCTGGTTAAGGAATTCCTCCTCAAATGCATTTCCAAACTGCAGATACTTTTTATCAGTATCGGAAAGCTCATCCTCTCCTATTACCTGAGATAGTGCCTTAACCTCCTGCACCTTAGAGTAGGAGGAGAAAATCTGGTTGGATACTGCAGGATGGTCCTCCCTGGTATAGCCCTCTCCTATTCCATCCTTCATAAGCCTGGAAAGGGATGGAAGTATGTTGATAGGCGGGTAAATGTTCCTCTGGTATATTTCCCTGCTGAGCACTATCTGGCCCTCTGTTATATATCCTGTTAAATCCGGTATAGGATGGGTTATGTCATCGTTAGGCATGGTAAGTATGGGTATCTGGGTTATAGACCCTTTGGAGTTTTTCATCATACCCGCCCTCTCATAAAGGTTTGCCAGGTCTGAATAAAGGTATCCTGGATACCCCTTTCTTCCCGGAACCTCCTCCCTTGAGGAGGATATTTCTCTCAATGCCTCTGCATAGCTGGTCATATCTGTCATTATTACTAGTATGTGCATGTTCTCCTCAAATGCCAGATACTCAGCTGCGGTAAGAGCGCACCTTGGGGTTACAATCCTTTCAACCACCGGGTCATCTGCCAGGTTCATAAACATTACAACCCTCTCCAGCACTCCTGACTCCTCAAAGCTCCTTAGGAAAAAGTGTGCATCATCATGCTTAACCCCCATTGCTGCAAAAACCACTGCAAACTCGCTTCCCTCCTGGTCTGCTATCTTTGCCTGGCGTACTATCTGGGCTGCAATCTGGTTATGAGGAAGCCCATTACCAGAAAATATAGGAAGCTTCTGCCCTCTTATAAGGGTAGTAAGGCCATCGATGGCAGAGATGCCTGTCTGTATGAAGTTCCTTGGATATTTTCTTGCTACAGGGTTCATAGGTCTTCCGTTTACATCCACCTTCTTACCTGTATATATCCTTCCCTCCCCGTCTGCAGGCTCACCTATTCCATTAAACACTCTTCCCAGCATATCCTTAGATACGGTTATCTCCAAAGGGCTTCCTGTAAACCTCACAGAAACGTCATTTATTGAAAGCCCTGAGGTGGTTTCAAAAATCTGTATTATTGCCTTATCCTTATACAGCTGGACCACCTTGCCATGCTTTGTACCCTCCGGCGTCCTTACCTCCACTATTTCATCATAAGCGGCATTATTAACTCCTGAGAGCACTATCAGGGGACCGTTAATCCTGTCAAGCTGCAGATATTCCTTTATCATATCAATCACCCCTCATAGGCATTTATAAGTTCTGCATAATAGCTGTCTATAGCCTGTTCCAGCTTATCAAATTCATCTGTATAGTCGTTTGGTATATCGTACTTCATCTTCAATATGTCGTTAAATACCTGGCTGTTCTTTATTTTAGACACAGGTATGTTTTTCTTTATTATCTCCATTGAAACATCATAAAGCTTCTTTATGACCTTCAGCATCCTGTACTGCTTCTCCAGAGGCACATAGGTATCGTCCTTATGATAGGCATTTTGCTGCAGGTAGCCTATCTTCATAACCCTTGCAATCTCCAGTATAAGCCTCTGGCTGTCAGGCAGCACATCCTCTCCAACAAGCTTAACTATCTCCTGAAGCTTACTCTCCTCCTGAAGCACCTTAAGCATCTGTCCACGAAGCTCCATCATCTCAGATGATACGTTCTCCCTGTACCACTTTTCTACTAAGGCTACATAGCCGCTGTAGCTGGAGAGCCAGTTAATAGCAGGATAATGCCTTGCATAGGCAAGATTCTTATCAAGTCCAAGGAATGCTCCCACAAACCTTTTGGTATTCTGTGTTACAGGTTCTGAGAAATCTCCTCCTGCTGGTGATACTGCCCCTATTACTGTAACAGATGCCTCCTTATGGTTCAGGGTTTCCACATAGCCTGCACGCTCATAAAACTCTGCAAGCCTTGAGGGCAGATATGCAGGGTATCCCTCCTCAGCAGGCATCTCTTCAAGACGACCTGATATTTCACGGAGGGCTTCTGCCCACCTGGAGGTAGAGTCAGCCATTACTGCCACGTTATATCCCATATCCCTGAAGTACTCTGCTATTGTTATACCTGTGTATATGGATGCCTCCCTGGCTGCCACAGGCATGTTGGAGGTATTGGCGATGAGTATGGTACGGTTCATTAGAGGAAGGCTGCTCTTAGGGTCTGTCAGCTTAGGAAAATCCTCAAGCACTTCAGTCATTTCATTTCCTCTTTCTCCGCAGCCTATATAAACTATTATATCGGCATCACTCCATTTAGCCAGCTGGTGCTGTGTCATGGTCTTTCCTGTTCCAAAGCCTCCCGGAATTGCTGCCGTTCCTCCCTTTGCAATCGGGAAAAAGGTATCAATTACCCTCTGTCCGGTTATAAGCGGCCTTTCTATGGGCATCCTTAAGGCTACAGGCCTTGGTGTCCTTACAGGCCATTCCTGGTACATTTTAAGCTCATAGGTATTTTTGCCCTTCTGGAGCTTAACAAGACACTTTTCCATGTCATATTCCCCATCCTGGGCTCTATAGGTTACCCTTCCGCTTATATCAGGAGGAACCATAAGGTAATGCTTTATAAGGGGGGTTTCCTGAACCCACCCAAATACCTGTCCACCTTTAATCTCCTGTCCTTCCTCTACCTGAAGGGTTACCTTCCATACCTTGGTTAAATCAATTGAAAGCAGGCCTATACCCTCATCTATGAAGGAGCCTGATTTGTCAAAGATAAGCCCCAAAGGCCTCTGTATGCCATCAAATATGTTTCCTATTATCCCAGGTCCTAGCTTTACTGAAAGAGGCTTTCCTGTTGAGGTTATCTCCTCACCCACTTTAAGTCCGGAGGTTTCCTCATATACCTGTACAGTACCATTATAACCATCTAAGGATATAACCTCCCCTATAAGCCTTTTGCTACCTACGGTAACCATTTCCCTCATTTTAAAGCCCTGCATGTTTTCGGCTTTGATTACGGGACCATTTATATAATCTACTATTCCCTGCTTTTCCTGCATAAACTCACCCCTACTGCAGTATTTCAAACAGCCTTTCGCCTATTAGGTCCCTGGAGCTGTTCACCCTGTCTGTGAAAGACATATCTATCTTTATGTTGTTTACTGTATCTACCATTACAAAGCCTCCTACAATCGAATTGTCAGAGACTATCATAAGTTTCCTGCCTCCTAATGCCTCCACAAGCTTATCCTTATACCTTTCAGCATCCCTTTCAGTAAGGTACAGCTCTGTATGTGCGCTGTCAGACAGCTCCTTCTGAGCAGACTTTATGTCATTTATGAGCATACTGCCATACTGCTCGGTGTCAGTAAATATTCTTGCACACTCCAACACGCCTTCTACAGCATCATTAAATATGCTGTTGTTTTTGCTAACAATCAGCTTCTTTCCCTCTATCTTTGCCTTAGAAAGTATCTGGAGCCTTTCCTTGTCTGTTTCCTTTTCTATCTGCTTTTCCATGAGTTCAGCCTGCTTTGTAAACTCTTCAGTCTTCTGCTGTATTAATGAGCCACATTCCTGGTTGAACTTATTTATAGCATCAGCATTCTGCTTTTCCACCTTGTCATAAACAATTCTGGTAAACAGGTTAAGCTTCTCCTCTATTGTAATCATAGCTCTCACCTCAAATCTTGATACCTATGGATTCCCTTATATATCCTGTTATATAGTCCTCACCCTTTATGCTCCCATGGCGGTCGGGTATCTCTACAATAAGAGGATATGGAAGACGCTGCTTCATTTCATCTATCTTATCTCTTAAGCTCTCTGCAAGCTTTTCTGTAACAAGTATTATGCCTATCTCCTTGTTTTTCAGAAGAGAATCTAGAAGCTTTTCTGCTTCCCTTCCACTTTCCACTACTGTTCCTTTTATGCCAGCAAGCCTCATTCCAACAAGGGTGTCCTTGTTGTCACTGACCAGATACATTTTCATAGTATCACTTCCTAGAGCCTTCCTATAATCATTATGGATATAATAAGACCATAAATTGCTATACCTTCGGCAAGACCAACAAATATAAGGGTCTTTCCAAGTATTTTTGGATCCTCTGATACTGCACCAAGTGCTGAGGAGCCCACAGAGCCCACGGCATAGCCGGCTCCGATGCACGCAAGGCCCGTAGAAAGGCCTGCTGCCAGAAAGCCCATCCCTATGGAAGAGGCATCTGCTGTGCCTGCAGCATGTGCAACCTGAGGTATGGCCGTAATAATCAGTCCTGTAAGAACCGGTACCAATGTGTAAAGGTTAAGCCTAAGCGACTTTTTTATCTGTGTTTTTTTCACTACTGCACTCTGGAAGTATTTTTTTACTCCATTTGCTATAGTAGTAACAACTATTAAAACAGCTAAAGTTAAAAAGAAATACATTTTTCTTTCCCCCTAATTTTTTAATTTTTACCTGCTTACTCTAAAGTTTTTTTCTTTTTTCAGATTTATGCGAAACGGATTGTACTCATATCCATCTCCTGTGAAGTACTTGCTGAACAGCTCATAGTATTCCAGCCTTAGGCCCTGTATAAACACTATAAGCCCTTCAAGCCCTATTATCACTATGTTACCCAGTATGAGCACCAGTGCGCTTGCCACACCGTTGGAAGCCATCTTTGACAGAGTTTCGAAGGCCATAAATAAACCCACATGGTTTATTGCAAAGGCACCTACCCTGACAAAGGACACTGTGTTTGAAAAGAGGCTCAGGAGGGTTTCAATTACCCCGAAACCGCCTTCAATATAATAATCCGATGCTTTTTCATTATACAAGGGCCTTATTCCCTTTAATGCATGAGAAAGAGGTTCCTTAAATAATATCAGTGCCATAAGCACTATAAGCACTATTATGAGCGCTCCCGCTGGTATTATAAGCTTTACAAATCCAAGCTCTCCTACTACCAGGTACAGAAGCAGAATGTAGAAAAGCATTCCGGCTGCTCCGTTTTTATCAAAAATCCCGTTTTCAAAATCTTTTGCCCTATAGGCATTTATAAGGCTGAAAACATATCCAATAATAAGTAGCGCCACTCCGAATATGACAGTACCTATGAGCATGTCATTTATACTGTCCATCGGTCTTACAAGCACTGCTTCTATTATGTCCTCAAACCCGAACACACTCCCGTACAGTAAGCCAAAAACCGTGGAGCTTATGCCCAGCCTTGCAAAAACTCCCCCAAGGTTAGGCCTATGCTTCAGTCTCATCAGTATTTCTCCTATGATAAAAAGCACAAGACCCTGACCCATATCCCCGAACATTGCTCCAAACAAAAGCATGTAGCTGATGCCAAGGAAGGCGGTAGGATCAAGCTCCTTATAGGAGGGTATGCCATACAGCCTTACAACTGCTTCAAAAGGCCTTGTTATATAACTGTTTTTTAAGCAGGTGGGCGGAGCGATGCCAGTCTGGATATCTGACGCATCCTTATATACTATTATTAAATTATCCTCATATTCCTCCAGAAATTGAGAAAGTGTCTTTTTCTTATATCTTGGCACCCAGCCTGTCAGGTAGAAGAACTCATTTGTGCAGGCAATGTAGCTTTTTAGCTCCTCAATCTTATATTCCATCATAAGTTTTGAATAGAAGCCCTCCACATCATCCCCGTATTTTTTCTTGAGCCCATCAAGCTCAGCCCTCAGGCCCTCTATCTCACCAGCAATCTGAGTGTCCCGCTGCTCCATTTCTGATAGCCATTGGGCCGGTGTTCCGTCGTAGCTGACATTCACCTTAAGCTCATTGAAGCCTAAGGATACCAGCACTCTTTCTACTTCTATTTCTACAGGCACAGGAATCAGGAACATGCAGGTTACGTTCTCATTATCCTGTTTAAGCTTAAACGCTATAGCTGAGATATTTTCATAGTTTTTCTTAAGCCTCTCCATGCTGTATTTTGTAAGCCTTCCAAATTTTACGTTTATATATTTCATGTCTATGGCTTCCTTAAGATTGAAGTCGGCATTCTTTATGCATGAAATATAACCCTCAAGCTCAGAAAGCTCCCTTCGCTCCCGCAAGAGACTCTCATAGCTTTCATTAGTTTCCCTTACCTTTTCATAAAGCCGGTCAAGAACTTCCAGATCATGATTCCAGTCATACCTGTCCTTCACAGGACCCATGTACGCATTTCTTTTAAGATCAAATATATCCAGCATTGCATCAAGCTTCCTCTTAACCTCTGAAAGGTTCTTCTGGGAGGAATACTGCTTTATATAGTTATAATCTATTACGGCATTTACATCCTGTTTTGCATTAAGTATTGGGAAGTTGTTTTCGTGTATGTCGGTAATCGCATTGACCATATGCACGGAAGACGACAATATTATAAGTCTAGCAATATCGTCTATCTCATCCATATGGCCAACTATGCTTACCTTCTCCATCCTCTCTACTGACATTTTATCCCCTCCTGGGTTCTATATAGCCTTAATAAGATATTTTTTGGCCTCGTCATAATCCATACGGTATCTTACATTTTCAACAACAGATATTATATCCTGAGTCTCATATTCAATCAGCTCAAGATACACTAGAAGCATGGATAAATCAAGCTTCATTTTTCTTTGGGCACTTTTATACCTGAAGTACAGATACCGTCTCATACGCCTTTCCATAAAAATATCCTGACTGGAATCTCCCTTGAACATAAAGGCATATACTGTGTTTTTTGCCTTAGACACGAACTCTTCCAGGTCCTTGGTATAGCAAAAGTCCTTCATATCTGTTAGGTTGAACTTAAATCCTCTGCTTATTGTATAGTTGAATATCTCCTCGTTGGATAATCTGTAATATTTCTTTCCTCTGTATATCCATTGAAGATTCAACATATCTATATAGCTTCCTATAATACTGTAGAAGGCTTGCTGGTCGCTTTTGCTTAACTTCTTTACATTGTCCTCAAGCTGTGCAAAGTATGCACGATCCAACGTCATCTCAAACCTATATAGATTCTCGTCCTCCCTGCCATCTATAAGACCCTCAAGAGAATTATAATAAATAGTTCCCTTAAGCTCATAAATAAGCTCCTTTATGCTCTTGGCTTTTACTGCCCTATCCATATCTATATATTTATACTTTCCTGCATAAACCAGATTATCCTTTAGATTATCAAAATCCTTTTCTATAGATATTAGCCTGGCAATTCTTTTAAGGTCAATTATCTCATACTTCATATAGAAGCCCTTCAGGAAGCTTCTATATTCCCCATTAAAATAATTTATGAGCTTATCCACATAGGTAATAAGCCCTTCCTTGAGTATTCTTTCTATTTCGTTGCGATGCATTGTTGATGCATCCCTGTCTCTGAAAAACTCCCCATAATGGGTGTTGTTCTTTAAATATACTGCTATTTCAGAAGGGGAGCTGAGAGCTATCATCCTTTTATAGTCCTCTTCATCAAGAAGCTTCCCACACATGGCTGCAATCTTGGTGTTAACGGCAGCATACTTCACATTTTTGTCCATATACACCCACCTGCTTTACTTCGTCATAAATATTTCCTGGAACATATCCTTAACAAAAGCCTGTTTCTTCTGTTCATAGGCCTCCTGGAGTTTATCAGCATTAAGACGGGACTGAGAAACTATATCCTCTGACTCCTTCTGGGCTGCTTGGAGAACAGAATTCTTTTTCTGGGTAGCCTGCTCCTTCCTCTCTTCAACTATACTCTGCTGAAGCCTGCTCACCTGCCCTGCCACTGCCTTTCTCCTTGCAGCTATCTGGCTATCTACATCCTGCTTCATGTGAGCAGCACCCTTATCAATGTGTATGACACTTTTTATTATGTCTTCAATACCTGTTTCCATCATTATCTCACCCCCATGATAGCTACAATAATTCTAGACCTTATCAAAATAATCCACAACGTCAAAATTGCGCCAATTTTGTTATAGAAACACTAATTTAACTCTCTTTTAAATTTAGATGGTTCCTAGCTTAAGTTATATATGATTATCTCAGGTTTGCTTGTATTTACTTAAAAAAAAGCCTCCTATATGGATAATAGGAGACTAAACTTTTATTTTATTTTTTCTTAATAATAGAATTCCTATTCATGTATTTTACCAGGCACTATTATCCTGATAGGCTGGTCTAAAAGCTCAAACACAACCTTATTATCTCTGAACAGCTCCCCATCAAAATTTACAGTCATCTGCCTGGGGGAGGTTATTTCGATTCTTTTACCACGGCTAAAGGACACTCCCTTTAATCCCTTATGCTTTCCCTTCATATATTTTGGAAGCAGGAAAAACTCCTTAATAAGAGGAAACCTATTTACAATGCAGATATCCAAAAGCTTGTCCTGAATATTCGCATCAGGCGCTGGCATTATTCCTCCGCCATAATATTTACCGTTGGCTATGGCGGTTAGCAGCACCTCCTTCTCAATTTCTATACCATCAATGTTTATATGCATTTTTTGTCCCTTATAGGTAAAAAGAGTTTTTATAATAGATGCAAGGTATGCCTTGGAACCTGAAAAATACTTCTTCATGGAATCCGTGCCCACCACAATTTCTGCATCAAGCCCAACGCTGGCAATATTTACATACTTTCTATTATTGCAGGAAGCAACGTCAACCTCAATTATATCTCCAAAAAGATTATCATATATTATTTTTTCAATATCCGTATGAGGATTTATAGTCCTTACAAAATCATTTCCCGAACCTCCAGGAATAACCCCTACTGCAGCCCTCATATCATCTATACCATTTATAACCTCATTTAGCGTACCATCTCCGGCTACCACTACTATCCTCTCAAAGCCTTGCTTCTCAGCCTCCCTTGCAATTCTTTCAGCATCCCTAGGGCCCTCAGTATATCTTAAATCATAGCTATATTCATACTTCTTACAAACACTTTCTATCTGTGGTACTATCCCTTTAGCCTTACCTTTTCCTGCAATGGGATTAACAATGAATAATATACTCATTAACGCTTCCCTCCGAAACTTTTAGTATTCATAATAATTAAATATAATATCCGCAATTATAGTATAATCTTAATCTCGACAACTTGCACACCTTTTTTGGATATTTAGGAGTATTTAGGGACGGTTACTTATTGTTTGCCCTTTTCTGATTAGGGAAGTATTTAGGGACGGTTACTTATTGTTTGCCCTTTTCTGATCAGGGTATTTAATATTTAGGTATTTTTAGGTATTTAGGGACGGTTACTATTTAGGGACGGTTACTTATTTTTTTATACATACAGTCTGGTATACCTAATGATGCTTCTATTCAACTAGTTATTTTCGTTGAGTTTAATCTATTTTTTTATATTTTAGCCAAAGCTTGTCCAATAACACTCAAAAATACCTTGTGAAAATAATATTTGTTTTAAAAAATCATATCATGGTAATATTAAGATTCATTTCAAATTGATGTAAAAAAATAGAAATCATGTTCCAAAAGGATGGATAAACTCTTCAACCATCCCCCTGAAAACCTCATTTGTTTGGAGAAGTTCCTGTCCTTTGCTGCTTAAAGCCGACACACGAGCCTGAGTTATGTTTCCCAGCTGTCTACATATTTCACAACACTTCTGGTTACACATAGAACGCATAAGGATTACAAATAATGCCTTGCTCTCCGTAACCTTTTTATTGAATTTTGTGTGAAGCATTATCTCCGGGATACCTGTCTTTGATGAAACATATTCAGCCACATTCTCAGGCTCAGTATCTCTTGCCAGTATCTTTCTTTCACTCCTGTACTGCGTTTCCTCGTTTTCAAACTCAACCTTTTTCCACATTTTTTCATCATTACACTTCAGCACAAAATTGTAATATTTAATTACTGCTGTTGAATAATTGTTACCAAATAAGCTTAATACAAAGTCCTTCTCAACCAGCCTAAACGGGTCTTCCCTAAGGCCAATATAAACCCCAAGGCTTGAAAATTCATATATCTCCGGTCTTGTACAGTATTCTGGTAGATCTTTTGTATTGTTATGAATATATGCAGATAAAGTAATCATATATTTCTCTGTATCCACTATCTCGCTTTTAAACCTATCAAAGAAAACATGACCTCTTCTTTCATACCGTTTGTTGTAGTAAACTGCATATTTATAATTTAAATCATGCATTATAAAGGAAATATCCGCCCCATTGGCATCCATCATAAGGTGAACATGATTGTCCATTAAGCAATATCCATATATACGGAATTTGTACAATCCCTGAAGGCTCTTAGCTACCTCCATGAACTTCCTTTTATCTTCGTCGTCTCTGAAAAGATTAAATTCGTCCATGCTTCTGCACATAATGTGAAATATTGACTCCAGGGTTTTTACCCTTGCACATCTTGGCATAAAAAAATCACCTCAGCTTAGTTTTTTAAATTCTTTCCACTAAGCACAGGCAATATTCACCAAACTCAAAATTTAATATTTGTATTTATTTATCAACAATTAGTAACCGTCCCTATTATCTTTTTATTTATCAACAATTAGTAACCGTCCCTATTATCCTCTATTATCCCCCTATTATCTCAAAAAATAAAAATGGAGCAGGTAACGGGGATCGAACCCGCACAACCGGCTTGGGAAGCCGATACTCTACCATTGAGCTATACCTGCACATCACATTATTATTATAATATAAATTTATATTTTTGCAATAGCCAATTCAATTATTTATTTTCCAATTTATAATAAAGGCACCTCTGCATTATAAAAAGCGAGGTGCCTAAATTTACTAATCAACTTTTACTATAATCGTTTCCGTAGATGTAAATATAGTATTTCCTAAACTTGTAAGCTTTTCAATATCAATATTCTCATATTTGTCTTTCTCCAACTGGCCTATTACGATATATGAAACCCCATACTTTCTTATGAGTCTTAATGTCTCATCTATATCATCCGATTCATATATAAGCCTTACGTCCTCTACCCTTGCTCCAACCTTATCGTAGCCGCCTCTCCAGAGCCATTCATGTCCTCCCCA